>CAZVGQ010000185.1:0-3343 GCA_964626775.1 uncultured Smithella sp.
CGGTCGCGCTTTTTCCGAAAAAGGAGATGTCCACCGCCTTCTGGGCCTGAAGCTGACGGTAGGTCGGATCGATCAGGTAGTCGTAATCGATCCGGATCCGCAGGTTTTTCCGGTAAAATTCGTCGATGGTGTTGTTGGCCTCGGTCACCCCCTGGGACATGGCAACGCCGATGACGTTCAACTTGCCGATGGGATTGGCGCTGAAGCGCTGGTAGCTGGAATCAGCATGCGCGGCGCCGGCTGCAAAAATCAGGATCAGGACTGCCGCCACACCTATTTTCTTTTTCATCATAGCCTCCTTTTCCGGCGTGCCGTGAGGGCTTGCACCGGTTGATGGTCGATGTTTTGTTTCCGGCAGCCGGAATTGGACCGGCTCACGGAATAAAAGAACGTTACGGCAGAAAATTACCGGAAGT
This sequence comes from uncultured Smithella sp., assembly GCA_964626775.1. Classification (GTDB taxonomy): domain Bacteria; phylum Desulfobacterota; class Syntrophia; order Syntrophales; family Smithellaceae; genus UBA8904. Next base: position 417 of record CAZVGQ010000185.1, read on the forward strand.
GCCGCCTGCGTGTCAAGCGGACTTTGTTTCCCTTCCATGCTCATTCTTCGGTAGTTTTGATTTCTGAGACAACCGATCGGCGAAAAGGCAATTGTCAAACCGTCCGGTTTCGGCTATAGCTGACCCACGGCGTTCGGATGAAAGGGCCTGTTTTTTGGCAAAGAGCGGAAGGAACCCTGGGGGCGATGACAGACAAAAAACAAAGCAGGTTCTTGGGTGAAGCGACGGCTTTTCTGGCCCTGTTTCTGGACAACGCCGGCGTGCTGATTTTTTTAAACGCCATTCTCGTCTTTACCTTCAATTTTCCGGCGGAAATTGTCCTGACGCACATGATCCCCGGCACGGCCATCGGCGTGTTTATGGGCGACCTCATCTACACCTGGATGGCTGTCCGTCTGAAGCGGAAAACCGGCCGCGAGGATGTCACGGCAATGCCGCTGGGCCTCGATACGCCGTCCACCATCGGCATCGCCTACGCCGTTTTGGGGCCTACCTACATCGCCACCCGCGATCCCATCCTCACCTGGCATGTCGGCATGGCCACGCTGTTCATGATCGGCGTGGTGAAAATTTTTACCTCTTTTATCGGCGGATGGATTCAGCGCAACATTCCCACCGCCGGTCTGCTCGGATCCATCGGCGGTGTCGGATTGATGCTTTTGGGTTTTCTGCCGATGATCGAGATCTTCAATGAGGCCATCGTCGGTCTGGCGGCCCTGGGGCTGATCTTTGCCGCGCTCTACAGCAGGCTTCAATTTCCCGGACGCATCCACGGTGTTGTGGCGGCGCTGCTCGTCGGCACGGGAATTCACTTTGCGCTGGGGTGGGGCGGCTATCTGCCCGAAGTTCAGCCGCCCTCCTGGGACCTGCACCCGTGTCTTCCGGTATTTTCCCTTGATTTCTTCAGGATCCTGCCGCAGAGCCTTCAATATCTGCCCCTGGCCATACCCTTCGGCATCCTGACGATTGTCGGGGGAATCAACAATACGGAAAGCGCCCGCCTGGCCGGCGACGCCTACCGTCCCCGGGACATTCTTCTCACCGAAGCCGTCACGTCGCTCGTTTCCGCCTTTTTCGGCGGCGTGGCGCAGACGACCCCCTACATCGGCCACCCCGCCTATAAAAAGATGGGGGCGACCTGGCGCTACACGCTCGCAACCGGTTTGCTCATCGGCGTCGGCTCTCTCGTCGGGCTGATGTCGCTGGTGGTCAGTCTGGTGCCGCGGGCGGTCATCGCGCCCATCTTTCTTTTTATTGGTTTTGAAATCGTCCATCAGGCCTACCGGGAATCGCCCCCGGCTCATTCCCCCGCGGTGAGTCTGAGCATGCTGCCGGTCATCGCCAGCCTGGTGACCATTCTTCTCGGTCAGTTTCTTGCCGCCCTGAACATTCCAGCCAGCCAACTGCCGGAGCGTTTGCAGCAGTTGCATCAAACGCTGAATCTGCTGGCGAACGGTTTTATCCTGACCGGACTTCTCTGGGGCAGCCTGCTTGCCTTTCTGATCGATCACAAAGCGAAGCTTGCAGCCCTGTGCGCCGCCGTCTGCGGCGTGCTGACGCTTTTTGGCGTGATTCATTCGGTTCTGCCCACGGGAGAGCTTTATCTGCCCTGGCAGGCGGCGGGGGGAGCGCATTACCAACTTGCCCTGGCCTACGGAATCCTGTCGGTCATTTTGTTGATTCTGACGGGAAGAACGGATTTACAAAAACATTCCCTCTGAAGGAGGCAGTATGAGAAAATCCTATTCGGAAAAAGTGGTTTCCGCCGAAACGGCGATCCGTTCCATTTCCCGGGGCAAAAGGGTGTTCATCGGCTCCTATTGCGGAGAGCCGCAGCACCTCGTCTGTGCGCTTCTGGACCACACCGACCATTTCTCGGATGTGGAAGTGGTCCGCTTTCTCAACCTGGAAGGATCGCTCATGGGGCTGGTCGCGGAGGAAACCCGGGGACGCAATTATCATGTGCGCTCCATCTATCAGGGATCGGGCATGATCAGGGGGCTGACGGCTTCCCGGCGTTTTCTGACCCCCATGAATCTCTACACGGTTCCGTCTTTGTTTCTCAAGCGCCATATCCCCATCCACTACGCGCTCATTCAGACCGCGCCTCCCGATGAATTCGGGTGGCTCAACCTGGGCATTTCCGTGGACATCACGCTGGCGGCCGCCCACGCGGCGGATGTCGTCATCGTCCAGGTCAATCCGAACATGCCGGTGGTTCCGGGCTACGGCATGATCCACGTGGATGAGGTCGATTTTATCGTCGAGCACGAAGAAGAGCTTCTGTCGGTTTACCCCACGCCGAAAATCACCAGCACGGACCGGATCGCCAAGCTTCTGTCCAGCCTGATTGAAGACGGCTCGACACTGCACATCAGCCCCGGTTTTTCCGAGGAGCTGGTTCTGGAGGCCCTGGGAGAAAAGCAACATCTGGGCATTCACACGCTCATGATTCTGGACGTCATGAAGAAGCTTGCGGAAAAAGGCGTCATTACCAACCGGAAAAAAGGATTCAACGACGGCAAGATGGTGGCTTCGGGCGCCATCGGCGGCGAGGAGCTTTACCGGTATCTGAATGGAAATCCCGCGGTGGAGTTCCGGCCCTGCGATTACGTGAGCAATCCGGTCATGATCGCCCGCCACCACAAGATGACGGCCGTCAATCGCGTGACGTCGATTGACCTCAAGGGCCAGGTTGCGGCCGACGGGTCGGCGCAAAACCATTTTGCCGATGTGGCGGGGCTGGTGGACTTCAGCCGGGGCGCGGCGATGGCGCCGGGCGGCAAGTCGATTGTCGTTGTCCCGTCCGCAAGCGAAGACGGGCTGTCGAGCAACATCGTTTTGGAGCAGGCCGCCGGCACCGTCGCCATTCCGGCGGCGGACGTGACGTACGTGGTCACCGAATACGGCGCCGTCAACCTGTTCGG
>CAZVGQ010000186.1:0-3327 GCA_964626775.1 uncultured Smithella sp.
TGATTACGGTCGAAGGCGGCAAGTACACCACCAGCCGCCGGCTGGCGGAAAAATGCCTGAAGATCGTCGCCGTCAAAATGGGGCGCAAGCTCGGCAAGAGCGTTACGAATAAACAGTTTCTGACCGGCTGCGAAATAAAGGATTTGAATTTCTTTATGAATGAAGCGCGGGAGCAGGACAATGGGCTCAGCCGAACCACCCGGGAATATCTGGCGCGCAATTATGGAACCGAATACAAAGAAATTGCCAAACTGGCGCGCGAGGACCAGGCTTTGTCCGAAACACTGAATGATGACGGCGAAATTCAGGCGCAGGTGGTTTATGCCGTGCGCAACGAAATGGCGCGCACCCTCTCCGATATCGTCATGCGGCGCACCGGCATCGGCACGCTGGGCAATCCCGGCGAAGCGGTATTGCGCAAAGTCGCCGCTTTGGCCGCCAAAGAGCTGCGCTGGGACAAAGAAAAAACGGAAAAGGAAATTGCGGCCGTCGTCGATCTGCTCAAAATACCGGTTGACTGAAAAGAGCTTCATCTGTCAAAGATCCAAACACCAACAAAGGAGGCCTGCCGATGACATCCAATCCTTACCGTCCGGCGTGGACGGAAAAAGCTCCGCCCGCAGGAACCTACCGATCCATTTTTAAATACGGCGATCCCCACAGTTTTAAACATCCCAGTGACGCCTGGTACAACATGATCAAGCAGGAGTTTCATTTAAGCGACGGGGATTTCTCCTCCAAAAGCAGGGAAGGACTGGAGCCGGTGTCTTTGCAGCGCCCTCCGAATCTTGCGTCCCATCAGATTGAATTCCTGAAGAATCTCGTTGGCGGGGAAAACGTCGCCCTGGATGACTACAGCCGCGTCAAATACGCCTCCGGAAAGACCACGGAGGAAATGCTGGAAATGCGCCACGGCATTGTCCGCGAAGTGGCGGATGTTGTGGTTCATCCCCGCGATAAAGAGGACGTGAAAAAAATCGTGGCGTACTGCAACCGGGAAAAAATTCCGATAACGGTTTTCAGCGCCGGGTCTTCCGTGAACTTCGGGTGTCGTCCGGTCCGCGGCGGCATCTCTCTTGTCGTAAGCACGCACATGAACAAACTGCTGGAAGTGAACGAACTGAACCAGACGGCGCGGGTTCAGCCGGGAATGTTCGGACCGGCTTATGAAGACGCATTGAACAAAGCCCCCGAACTTTTTAAGACCAAACATCGCTATACCTGCGGACATTTCCCGCAGTCCTTTGAGTATTCCACCGTCGGCGGCTGGATCGTAACCCTGGGGTCCGGACAGGCATCGACCTATTACGGCGACGCCTACGACATCGTGTTCAGTCAGGAGTACGTCACGCCCACCGGCACTTTTAAAACGCTGGATTTTCCGGCGACCGCCACCGGTCCCAAAGTCAACGACATCATGAAGGGCTCCGAAGGGACGTTCGGCATTCTGGTCGAAGTCACCATGAAAATATTCCGCTATCGGCCGGAGAATCGCGAACGTTTCAGTTTTATGTATCCCACCTGGGAGGCGGCCGTTGACGCCAGCCGCGAAATCATGCAGTCGGAGTTCGGCAAGCCGGCCATTTACCGCATTTCCGATCCCGAGGAAACCGACCGGGGGTTGAAGCTCTACGGAATGCCGGACCTCGTGGACAAGCTGCTCAACCTGCGCGGCTTCAAACCCATGCAGCGCTGTTTGAGCCTGGGTAATGTGGAAGGAGACCGGGATTACACCAGACTGGTGGCGCGCAAAATCAAGGCCGTCGCCCGAAAGCACGGCGCGATGTCTCTGACCGGCTACGCGGCGCGGAAATGGGAGCACACCCGCTACACGGAACCCTACATGCGCGAGGATTTGGGCGACTATGACATTTTGATCGACACGCTGGAAGCCGCCGTGACCTGGGACAATCTTCACCGGGTTCATGAAGGCGTGCGGGCCTGCGTCAAGAACCGACCCGCCACCATGTGCCTGACGCATGCTTCGCACTTTTATCCTCAGGGGACGAATCTCTATTTCATTTTTATCGCGCATATGAAAGATCCCGAGGAATTCCGCAAATTCCAGCGGGGAATCATCGACAGCATTCAGCATCATGGCGGCTCTTTGAGCCATCATCACGGCGTGGGAAGAATGATCGGCCCCTGGATGGAAAGGCATCTCGGAAAGGAACAGATGGACGTTCTGCGGGCTTTAAAAAAACACTTCGACCCGCAAGGCATCATGAATCCCGGCGGTCAACTGGGGCTGGACTGAAGAAAGCGGCCGAAAAAAGCGTCTTGGATCATTTCCAATAACCTGAAAAACAAGGCGGTGCATATGCCACAAAAAACCAAAGCAGAGGAATTGATTCTGTCCATCGACGCAGGCACGCAATCCATCAGAGCAACGCTTGTCGATGCGGAAGGCAACATCCTGGATATCGTCAAGACGCCCATTCAACCGTATTTCTCGGAAAATCCCGGCTGGGCCGAACAGCAGCCCGACTACTACTGGGACGTATTCTGCAAGACAACCGGCCAACTGCTGCAAAAGCAGGAACCTCTGAAAAAGAATATCAAGGGCGTGACGCTTACGACGCAGCGCGCCACGATGATCAATGTCGATAAAAACGGCACGCCGCTCCGGCCGGCGATTGTCTGGCTGGACCAGCGAAAGGCGGATTCACGGCGGATCATGCCCGGCGTGCTCCGGCCCGTGATGAAGACCGTCAAGCTGCTCGATACGCTCGAAGGCGCCATCCAGGACTGCGATGCGAACTGGATTCGCCAGCAGCAGCCGGAGATCTGGGAAAAGACCTACAAGTATCTGGTGCTGTCCGGCTTCTTTACGCACCGTCTTACCGGAGAGTTTGTTGATTCGGTGGCCAACAATATCGGATATCTTCCGTTCAACAACAAGACCTATCAATGGGCGGGGAAACTCGATTTCAAGTGGTGGATTTTCAAGATCGGCAGAGAGAAACTTCCCGATCTCATCAAACCCTCTGAAGTGCTGGGTCGAATTACAAAGAAAGCTTCCGCGGAAACCGGCATCCCCCAAGGATTGCCCGTCTTTGCGGCCGGATCGGACAAGGGTTGTGAAATTCTCGGCTCCGGGTGTCTGACGCCTGAAATAGGATGTTTGAGCTTCGGGACCATTGCAACGTTTGACGTGGCCACACCCAAATATGTTGAGCTGTATCCGATGATCCCGCCCTATCCCGCTTCCGTGCCGGATGCGTATTATACGGAAGTCTCGATTTTTCGCGGTTTCTGGATGGTCAGTTGGTTCAAGGAAGAGTTCGGCCTTCAGGAGTGCATGCTTGCCGAGAAGACGGCTGAGCC
>CAZVGQ010000187.1:0-3308 GCA_964626775.1 uncultured Smithella sp.
ACGATTTTGGAAATGAAATCTCCGTCGCGGCTCTGGCTGATCATGATGCAGGGCGTCCATTGAAAAAACTGCGGAACGAAAAAGCCGCCGAAAAGGCGCTGGTGCCAGCTGGCAAAGATGACCCGCCCCCCGCGATCCAGATGCTCCAGAATTTTTTCCTGACCCTCGATTTGAACGCGGAGCGTCTTTGCATAAAGGCGCAGAATGAAAAAAATGACGGACGTTAGAACATGATTCAGCAGGAAGTATTTGACGGACTTGGCAGAAAAGAAGCGTCGGCGTCCTATCATGGCGACGCCCCTCCGCCCAGTGTTTTATACAGCGTCACAAGATTGTTGACATAGGCCAGCCGCAGCAGAATCAGGCCCTGCTGGGCGCCGTACAGAGACCGCTGCGCGTCCAGAACGGAGAGATAGCTGTCGATGCCTTTTTCGTAGCGCTTTTCGGAAAGGCGATAAACGACGGTCATCGCATCCACCAGCGCCCGCTGAGCTTCCACGCGCCGGCTGACCATTCCTTTTTCGGCCAGCGCGTCCGCCACTTCCCGGAAGGCCGTCTGAACGGACTTTTCATACTGGGCGACGGAAATTTCCTTTTCGAGTTTGGTGACGTCGTATGCGTACCACAGGCGGGGATCAAAAATCGGCATCACGATCTGCGGCGCGAACGTCCATACATCCGAGCCGGCTTTGAAAAGACCGGACAGGTCGGCGCTGGCCGTTCCGATGGAGGTCGTAAGCGAAATCCGGGGGAAAAGAGCCGCGCGGGCCGCGCCGATGTTGGCGTTGGCCGCTTTGAGGCGGTGTTCCGCCGCCAGGACGTCCGGCCGCGCGAGCAGCACTTCGGACGACAGGCCGGCAGAGATGTCCCGGGGCAGAGCCACGCCGGACAGATCCCGGGGAAGCAGATCCGGCCGGACGGGAGATCCGATGAGCAGATTCAGGCCGTTTTCGTCCTGCGCGACGAGCTGCGTGTAGCGGGCGACGTCTCCCCGGGCCGTGTCCACCTGGGTTTGCGCCCGGCGAAGGTCCAGCTCGGAGGCCAGTCCGACTTCCTGGCGCTTTCGGATCATGGCGTAGGCCGCTTCCTGCGCGTCAAGCGTCGAGGAAACCAGTTGAAGGGCTTCCCGGTCCGCGGCCAGGGCAAGGTAGGCCTGCGTCACCGTCGCCACGAGCAGAATCTGCGCGCTCAGGCCGGCCTGATCCGTGGCCAGGTATTGCTCCAGCGCTGCGTCCTTCAGACTGCGGATGCGGCCGAAGAAGTCGATTTCCCAGGCGGCGAGGCCCAGATTGACGCTGTACTGGTCGGCGGTATAGGCGTTTCCCGAAGGGGAGAGATCCGCCGGAACCCGATTCTGATACCAGCTTCCGGTTGCGTTGACGGTCGGTAAAAGCGTTGCGCGGCTGATGCCGAACATGGCCTTGGCTTTTTCCACGTTCAGACCCGCCACCCGCAGATCGCGGTTGTTCGCAAGCGCGGTTGCGACGACTTCCCGAAGCCGGGGATCGGTGATGAAATCCCGCCATGGCAGTTGGGATGCCTGAGGCGACTGCTTCTCTTCCCGGTAGGAGGGGCCTGCCGGCCACTCTTTCGGCACAGGCGCATCCGGACGCTCGTATTTCGGCGCCAACGTGCAGCCGGCCAGCAGAACCATCAGAATCAAAAGCCATCTCTTATTCATGGGGTTGAACCTCTGACGCATTTGCTCCGTTCGCCCCGGTCATTTTCTGCTTTTGACGAACGGACAACATACTTTCCTTTAAACGTGCAAAAAGCGAAGGGCCGCGGGTCCCGCCCGCGTCCGTTTTCAGCTTTTTGCCGAACAATTTTTCAACGAGCACGTAAAACAGCGGAGAGAAAATCACCACCAGCAGGGTTGCCGTGATCATGCCGCCCAGTACGCTGGTGCCGATGGCGTTCTGCGCGCCCGCGCCAGCGCCCGTGGTCATGGCGAGCGGCAGGACGCCGAAGCCGAAGGCCAGCGACGTCATCACGATCGGACGGAACCGCAGCCTCGCGCCCTCCAGCGTGGCCTCCAGAAGCCCCATGCCCTTTTCCAATCCCCCCTTGGCGAACTGAACGATCAAAATGGCGTTTTTCGTGGTCAGCCCCAGCGTGGTCAGAAGTCCGATCTGAAAATACACGTCATTGGCGAGCCCTCGCATGCTGGACGCGATAATGCCGCCGATGATGCCCAGCGGAAGCACGAGCAGAATCGAAATGGGGATGGTCCAGCTTTCATACAGAGCCGCGAGACAAAGGAAAATGACAAAGATCGAAAACGCATACAAAAGCGGCGCCTGGGTGCTGGCCATCCGCTCCTGGTAGGAAAGTCCGCTCCAGTCGAAGCCGAAGCCGGAAGGAAGTTTCTCCATGGCTTCCTCCATGGCGCGCATGGCTTCGCCCGAACTGTAGCCGGGGGCCGGTTCTCCCCAGATGTTGATGGCGGGAAAGCCGTTGAAGCGCGTCAGCCGGGGCGGACCGGACGTCCACCGGCCCACGGCAAAGGACGAAAAAGGCACCATCCGGCCCTGCGTATTTCGGACATAGAGCTTTTCCAGATCTTTGGGCAGCATGCGATAGGGCGCGTCGGCCTGAATGTACACTCTTTTGATGCGCCCGCCCTGAATGAAATCGTTGGCGTAGGCGCTGCCGAAGGCTGCGGACAGCGTTCTGTGGATGGACGAGATGGGAACTCCCTGAGCCCCGGCTCTTTCCCAGTCCACGTCGATGCGGTATTCGGGCACGTCTTCCATGCTGTTGGGCCGGACTTTGACGACCCGGGGATCTTTGGCGGCAAGGCCGAGCAGCTGGTACTGAGCGTTCATCAGCGCCGAATGCCCCATCCCTCCGCGGTCCAGCAATTGAAAATCGAATCCCATGGACATGCCCAGTTCGACAACGGCCGGAGGTTGGAAGGTAAACACCATGGCGTTGCGGATGCGGGACAGAGCCCCCATCGCGCGGCCGGCGATCGCCTTCGCTTTCAGATCCGCCCGGTCGCGCAGATGCCAGTCTTTCAGCCGGATAAACACCATGCCGTTGTTTTGCGCGCGGCCGGAAAAGCCGACGCCGGTGATCGTCATCACCGATTCCACGGCTTCTTTTTCATTTTCCTCAAAGTATTTCTGAATCTGCTGCGTGATTTCTCCGGTTTGCTCCAGCGTAGCGCCGGTGGGCATGATGACCTGCGCGAGCAGGATGCCCTGGTCCTCATCGGGCAGGTAGGCTCTGGGCATGCGGGCCCACAAGACGCCCATGACCGCGACGATCACCAGAAAAACGATCAGGTAGCGCTTTTTGCGGGT
>CAZVGQ010000188.1:0-3300 GCA_964626775.1 uncultured Smithella sp.
AGGGACCGGGCCGACATCATCAAATACGGCAAAGAGGATTTGATCAAGGACATCCTGCCTTTTCTGGACAGCCTGGACCGGGCGCTGGAACACAAGGACACAGGCGACGCGCGGGCTTTCCGGGACGGCGTGGCGCTGATTCAGGAACAGCTTTTGTGCTGCCTGAAAAAACACGGCGTGGAGAGAATTGAAAGCGTGGGGGCGGATTTTGACCCCAACATCCATGAAGCGCTGATGCAAATGGAAAGCCCGGAGCATGAAGACAATCAGGTGGTCAGTGAAATGGAAAAAGGCTATCTGCTCAACGGAAGGCTGGTCCGGCCGTCGAGAGTCTGTGTGTGCAAAAATACCTGCAAAAATAATGAATGGAAAACACAAGAGGCCAATGGAGAATAAGGAGGAATAACATGGGAAAGATTATCGGAATCGATTTAGGGACAACCAATTCGTGCGTGGCGATTATGGAAGGGGGAGACCCGGTGGTGATTGCCAATCAGGAAGGCAACCGCACCACGCCTTCCGTCGTCGCCATTACGGAAAGCGGTGAGCGTCTGGTGGGCCAGGTGGCCAAACGGCAGGCGATCACCAATTCGGAAAATACCGTTTACGCCGTCAAGAGAATGATCGGCAGAAAATATAACTCCAAAGAGATTCAGTACGACGTCAAGATCTCCGCCTACAAGATCACGGAAGCGGCCAACGGCGACGCGCAGGTCACCGTGCGGGGCAAGAATTACTCCCCGGCGGAAATTTCCGCGATGATTCTCACCAAAATGAAGCAGACGGCGGAAGATTATCTGGGCGAGAAAGTCAACGACGCCGTCATCACCGTTCCGGCTTACTTTAACGATTCGCAGCGTCAGGCGACCAAAGACGCGGGCAAAATCGCCGGCCTGAATGTGTTGCGCATCATCAATGAGCCGACGGCGGCGGCCCTGGCCTACGGCTTGGACAAAAAGAAGGATGAAAAGATCGCGGTGTTCGATCTGGGCGGCGGCACGTTTGACATCTCCATTCTGGAGCTGGGCGACGGCGTGTTTGAAGTCAAATCGACCAACGGCGACACGCATCTGGGCGGAGAGGATTTCGACCAGCGCGTCATGGATTATCTGGTCGCGGAGTTCAAGAAGGACCAGGGCATCGATCTGCGAACGGATAAGATGGCGCTGCAGCGCCTGAAAGAAGCGGCGGAAAAGGCCAAGATGGAGCTCTCCACGACCATGGAGACGGACATCAATCTGCCGTTTATCACGGCGGACGCGTCCGGGCCCAAGCATATGAACATCAAGCTCAGCCGGGCCAAGCTCGAATCGCTGGTCGAGGAGCTGATTGATAAAGTGGTCGGCCCCTGCCAGACCGCGCTCAAAGACGCGGGTCTTTCCCCCAGGGACATCAACGAGGTGATTCTGGTCGGCGGGATGACCCGCATGCCGCGCGTACAGCAGAAGGTGAAGGACATTTTCGGCAAAGATCCGCACAAGGGTGTCAATCCCGACGAAGTGGTGGCGGTCGGCGCGGCCATTCAGGGCGGCGTTCTGGCGGGAGACGTGAAAGACGTCCTGCTTCTGGACGTGACCCCGCTTTCTCTGGGCATTGAAACGCTGGGCGGCGTGATGACCCGCCTCATCGAGAAGAACACGACGATTCCCAGCAAGAAAAGCCAGATCTTTTCGACGGCGGCGGACAACCAGCCGGCGGTCAGCATTCATGTTCTGCAGGGCGAGCGTCAGATGGCCGCGGACAACCGGACGCTGGGGCGCTTTGAGCTGGTGGGCATTCCGCCCGCGCCGCGCGGCGTGCCGCAGATTGAAGTGACGTTCGACATCGACGCCAACGGCATCGTGCACGTCAACGCCAAAGACCTGGGCACGGGCAAGGAGCAGAGCATCAAGATCACGGCCTCCAGCGGACTGTCCGAGGCGGAGATTGAAAAGCTGGTCAAAGACGCGGAGATGCACGCGGAAGAAGACAAGCGCCGCAAGGAGCTGATCGAGGCCCGCAACCAGGCCGATTCGCTGGTCTATTCCGTCGAGAAGAACATCAAGGAGTTCGGCGACAAGGTGGATGCGGCGGAAAAATCCAAGATTGAAGAGTCCATCGCGCGGGTGAAGAAAGCGCTGGAAGGGGACGATCTGGACGCGATCAAGAAGGCGCAGGATGAACTGATGAACGTGTCGCACAAACTGGCGGAAGCCATGTACGCCAAGACCGCGGGCGGTGCGGGCGGACCAGGCGCGGCCGGCGGCGCGTCAGCCGCGGGTGAGGATGCGTCTTCCGGGAAGAAGGACGACGATGTCGTGGACGCGGACTTTGAAGAAGTGAAAAAATAATTTTGGTGGATGCCGGGCCCGAAGCCGCATGGAGCGGTTTCGGGCCTTTTTTTATCGACCCTGGAGGAAAAATATTGTAACATCCCACCTGAAGATGGAGGCGCGGTGAATCATTATTGGTCGGCCATGTCCGTTTTTTTGCTGTCCCTGCTGCTTTTGGGATTTTCGCAGCAGCCGATGACCGCCGGCCCGGTTTCCGAATTCGCAAACCGGCATGCCGTCGGGTGCGCTTTCCCGTTGAGCGGCCGTTTTGCAGAGGAGGGGAAAAAGGCGCAGGATGCGGTGATGCTGTCCGCGCGGCAGTTCAGGGCCCGCTCCCCGTTTTCCCCGAGAATCGTAACCGCCGACTCCGGCGCCAATCCGGCCATGATGAAAAAAGCGATCGCCTATCTGGCGGACGAGGAGAATGTCGTGGCGATTATCGCCGTCTCCGGCACCGCCGAGGCCGAGGCCGCCGCCGTGGAAGCCAGGAACCGGCGCGTTCCGTTGATTCTGATCACGTCCAAAGAAGGTGTCACACAGATCGGCGACCAGGTGTTTCAGCATTTTCTGACGCGGGCGCAGCAGGTGAAGGCCGTGACGGAATATGCCGTCCATTCGCTGCAGATTACCGTGTTTTGCACGCTGTATCCCAAAGATGATTACGGAGAAGAGATGAACCGGCTTTTTTGCGACGAAGTTCAAAAAAGAGGCGGAAGCGTTGTGCAATCCGTTCCGTATGACATGACACAGACGGACTTCAGACAGCAGATTCAAAAACTCGCCGCGGAAAAGGATAAAATATCGCAAATCATTGACGCCCGGGACGGGGGAAGCAAAGGCGCAATCCCCGTGGGTTTTGAAGGGCTGTTTATTCCGGATTCGGCCTTTCGGGTGAGAATGATTGCTTCGCAGCTTGCTTTTTACAATGTCAGGGGCTTGCAGATTTTCGGGACCAGTTTGTGGAATTCGCCCGACTTGCTGCGGCAGC
>CAZVGQ010000189.1:0-3298 GCA_964626775.1 uncultured Smithella sp.
TGATTGCCCGGCAGCAGGAGGAAATTCTGCGGGAGTTGGATGGAGAGTTAAAGACACTGGCGGCCGGCATCGAAGCGCTGGGTGATCCGCCCAATCCGCTGGCGAATGCCTGCAAATCCAGAAAGAAGCATGAAGACGCGAGGAAGGCCGCCAAAGATGCGCTGAAAGCGTCCATTGTTCCAAACAAGCTCAAGGGTGAAACGGGCGTATCGTATGCGTTCAAGCCGGAACTTTCCGGCGTTCCGGCCGGCGTGAAACTGCACTGGGATTTTGGCGACGGCGAAGAGAAGGAAGCTTTGGCGGGCGAAGTGAATCATGTCTTTAAAAAGCCTGGCCGCTTTGTGGTAACGTTGTCACTTTTAACGAAAGAAAATAATGAAAGGATTCCCCTGGCCGCCGCTAAAGTGTTTATTGCCGGCATAGACCAGAATCCACAGGTCACCGGGCAAAATGACGGGGAGAGCAAAAAAACGGAGCTTCTCTATAAAGATTCCTTTACGACGCCTGCCGTTCCTCCAGGATGCCGCATCCAGTGGAACCAGGGACAAAAAGCAAATGATGCAGTTCATGAAGACACAAGATTGAAAAATCCGGAAAAATATCCCTACTATTATTTTTTTCAATATAAAATATCATGCTCGAAGACTGTTCTTGAGGAAGGAGTGTTGAACATCCCGTTTCATAAGACCCCCCAACCTTTTACGGTAGAGAGCAGTTACGGCCTTATTATCGATGTCAAGCTGGAATATAAACCGGATCATTCTCAGTCTGAGTTAAACAAGAATCTTGAATCCTTCGCGAAGCAAAAAAATGAAGGGGCCAAATTGTTGAAGCCTTTTAAATTCCCTGGCTGGGAGGCGAATGGCTATATCCGGGAGGATGAACGCGTCGGCGGTTTCACCTACATGGGGCTGGGAGAGAATCGGACCGTCCTGTATGTTAATTACGCAAGCCCCTATGTGCAGTTCCGCAGCAAAGCAAGTCTCGAGCAATGCATGAGCGGTGACAGGCGTTGCAATAAAGAGGAATATAAGATCGCCGAAGATTTCGACAGGGAGGAACGGGCCAGACGGATCAAAAAATACACAATGGATCTGACGAAGAAGGCCATCGAGTTTGTGGCGGCTATGCGACTCAAAGGACTGCCATACCATTACGCCACTGTCAAAAGTCCGATCAAGATGACCAGGGACGATGAAGAATGGCTAAACGAAGAAATGGAGACCATTAGCCCCGATGAATTCAAGAAGAGGCAGGAAGCGCTTGCGGAAGCGGAAAAATTTTACCGTTCCAATATCGAAATTCTGCAAAAGAATCTGTCACGCGAACAGGCGGACTATGGGCGCGAGCAAGATCCGGAAAGAAAGGCCGCTTTCTTTTTCCGCATGATGGGCATTCAGGCCGACATCCAGGCCGAGCAGGATAAGATCAACACACTGCATACGGGAAAAATTGTTCATACCCGGACGCAGTATGACGATTACGTCCAGAATAAGTTTATCGAACGGATCAAGGAAGAGCAGGAAAAATACGTCAAGCTGGAGCGGGCCGCCGCCATCATCCGGAAGGAAGCGAAAAAACTGCCGCAGGGAGAAAGAGAAAAAGCCGAGGAGTTTGTCGATAAACACATCACCGGCAAAACCCTGGCCAATCTTGATGAGGAAACCGTCAAAAAGGCCGGAGAGGCCATCTTCAAAAAAACGCAGGGGTATAATGAAGCCGAGGCGGCCAAATATGAAGAAGAAGCCTACATGTGGGATGATTATCTGACGCGCGCCGAGCGGGTGAAAATGGCAGCCGACATCGGCATGGTGGGCTGTTCCTTCCTGGGAGGTCCGATGGCGCTGTCATCGGCTTATGATATCTCGACAGGTTATTTTCAGGGAGGCATCAAAGAGGCGGCCACGCAGTTAGTTTTGCAAACCGGGGCTTTTGCCCTGGGAAAATATGTAGGTGCAGGATCCAAGGCGGCAGCGGGTGCCGATGACGCGGCGGCGGCAGCCAAAGCGACAGCCCGTCAGTCGGGAAAAGTTTCTAAAGGACTCTCCAGCGCGGAAGAGCTGAAGATTTTCCAGGCCAACCGGGCGCGGGGTGAAAAAACTGTCAAGGAATTTGAGAACTTAAACCAGTCACTGAAAAATGCTTATTTAAACAAAGCGACTCAAAACGAGATTGCCGCCATCAAGAAGCAAATCCGGGAAAAGACAGTCGAAATTCAGGCCAATCCCCATGCGAAGAATTTCCTGAAATATCAGGGCGATAAACTGACTCAGACCCGTTTTAACCGGAGCATCAAAAGCGTTCATCAGGATGTGGAGAAGAAGTTCTACGAGAAGATGAGAAAAGAACCGTATAAATGGAGTGAGTTTAAAATCAAGGAAATGAGAAACGCCTCCAGCGCAGGCTCCGTCGGAATGGACTATGATATCGGACTGATCGAAAAGCCGAACTTCATCAAACTTTCGGACGGCACGATGAAGCGCCAGTACTGGCTGATGAGGGACGGAAAGCCCGCCACCCGCGGTCAGTGGCAGAAAGAAGCGCAGAAATGCTGGAATGAGGCCTATGAAGAGGTTACGCTGAAAAATGCTGAGCGGTCCTGGGAAAATCTGACGACCCGGATTCATCCCGAGAGTTATCAGGATCTGGCCGTGCTGGACGGAAACCTGAATCAGGTTTCCAAGGCCTGGATTCAGCAGACGGCTGATGTGACGCGCTACAAGGCGATGCACATGCTCAAGGACGGCTCCATGTCCAAGTTTGAAAAACTTCAGGAAATCAGCCGCGGGACGGCCAAAGACCTCAATACTAAGCTGTTGCCGATTTTCGAAAACATGCAGAAGACCCAACAAGTTTCCGCGGCGGCCGAACACTGGAAGAAGGTGTCTTCCGTGCTGGATGATTTCGGAAAGAACAAGATCGATCCCATTACGGCTGAGCGGCGCATTGCCGAATTAACGGGCGGAAAATCCATTCCCGAAGTGGTGGACGATATGTCCTACATGATGGAGAGCTTTGTCAAGCTGGGGAAGTAATCCCATTTAACGTAATGATATCGATTGGCAAACCGCTTTCCGCCGCCTTGCTGCGAAAAATTTTCAAGGGACTAAAATTAGTAGTTGACAAGTATATAAAAAATATATAGTCTTCTATCCAAGCAAAGAGGAAAAGACCGATGTCGATCAAATACGCCATTCTTGGGCTCCTGCATTATTCGGACATGCACGGCTACCGGATCAAGGAGCACATTGAAAAAAATTTCGGCCACATGTGGTCGATCAATTTCGGACAGATTTAT
>CAZVGQ010000190.1:0-3293 GCA_964626775.1 uncultured Smithella sp.
ATGAGCTTTTTCCCCTATCGCCCGTAGCCCATGGCCTATCGCCTTTTTATTATACTACCCCGTAAGCCAGCATGGCTTTGGCCACTTTGGTGAAGCCGGCAATGTTGGCGCCCGTTACATAGTCGCCCTTTTTACCGTAAGCCTGCGCCGTGTCAAAGCAATTTTTGTGAATGCTCTTCATGATGATCAGCAGACGGTTGTCCACTTCTTCGCGCGTCCAGGAAAGCCGCAGGCTGTTCTGGCTCATTTCCAGTCCGGACGTGGCCACGCCGCCCGCGTTGGCCGCCTTGCCGGGGCCGTACAGAATCTTGTTCTCCTGGTATATTTTGATGGCATCCGGTGTCGAGGGCATGTTCGCGCCCTCGGCCACGCAGTAGCATCCGTTTTTCACCAGGGCGGCCGCGTTCTTTCCGTTGATTTCGTTCTGTGTGGCGCAGGGCAGGGCGATATCCACTTTGATGCCCTGTTCACGAATGACGTCCCAAACATTCTTTCCTTCGTAGCAGGTCGTTCCCTTGTATTTATCCGCATATTCGCTGATGCGGCCGCGTTTGACGTTCTTCAGGTCGAGCACATAGCTGCATTTGTCCGTGTCAATGCCGGCGTCGTCAATAATGCAGGAAGATGAATCGCACAGCGAAATGACCCTGCCGCCCAGCTGGTTGACTTTTTCCACGGCGAACTGCGCCACATTTCCGGCGCCGCTGATGGCCACGGTCTTTCCCTTGAAATCCAGCCCGCGCGTTGCCAGCATTTCTGCGGCAAAGTAGGTGGTGCCGTAGCCGGTGGCTTCCGGACGGACCAAGCTTCCGCCGTAGTCCAGGCCCTTGCCGGTTAGCACCCCCGTGTGCTCGTTGCGGATTTTCTTGTAGTAGCCGTACATATAGCCGATTTCCCGCGCGCCCACGCCGATGTCGCCGGCCGGAACGTCCACATCCGCGCCGATATGGCGGTACAATTCACGCATAAAGGACTGGCAGAATTTCATGACTTCGGCATCCGATTTGCCTTTGGGATCGAAGTCCGAGCCGCCTTTGGCACCGCCCATGGGCAGAGTCGTCAGAGCGTTTTTAAAAATCTGTTCAAAGCCCAGGAACTTGATAATACCCAGATTGACGGACGGATGGAAACGCAAGCCGCCCTTAAACGGGCCGATGGCGTTGTTGAACTGAACGCGGAAGCCGCGGTTGACTTGCACGTTTCCCTTGTCGTCCATCCAGGGCACACGGAAGATCATGGATCTCTCCGGTTCGACAATCCGTTCGTAAATATTGGCCTTTACAAATTCCGGGTGTTTTTTGACGGTAGGCTCCAGCGTTTCCATGACTTCTTCGACCGCCTGATGAAATTCCGGCTGGTCCGGATCGGTCTGTTTGACTTTGGCGATGACATCTTGAATGACTGACATAGTTTAATCCCCCTGTAATATAGTTTTTTTAATGGTTAAAGCGTTTCAATATCCCGCATTTTTTCAAATTCCATGACGGTGGACATGGCTTTGTTGTCCACCGGCAGGCCTTCTTCGCAGACCGCCGCCACCGGGTTCAGGCCGCCGATCAGAATCATTCCGATTTTGTTCATGTCCACATGGGTCTGACAGACCGGATGGCCGGTATGGCCGATGGAAAGGACGCCGTGAATGCCGCATTGGGTGAAATCATTCATCACGTGTTCCACCAGGGGACGGCTGAGCGCCGGAATTTCCCGGAAATTGGCCAGAATTTTGCCTTCTCCGGTTTTGGCGACGCTTTGAACGGCCGTCATTTTTCCGCGGATGAAGATTTCCGACGGATCCAGCGAGGAACCGGCGTAATGAATCAGCTCCACAAAACGAAGGATTTTCCCGCCGCGCAGTTGGAGAATGCCGCCGAATTTGGAGTCGATCGGTATGCCGTGCTTTAACAGGACGCCGTTGATGACAATGCTGCAAACCGTGGCAAAGCCGACGCTGCCTTCGGGCACAGCGATGTCTCCCAGAATTTTGCCGGCCTCGGCCACCGCCACGCGCGAGCTGACGGCCAGTTTTTGCTGAAACACGGGCTTCATGATGGAGAGCGCCCGGGAGAAGTGTTCTTTCGGAAAGAAGGAAACATTGACCGGCACCAGGCCGCGCTTCTTTTTGACGTCAAAGGTGGTTCGAAACGAGAGAAGGTCGATGCGGGAAATGGAAAGGCCGATCTTGTCCTGCACGCGGGCGTCGGAAATTTCGGCAAATCCCTGCTCGGTGATCACCCGGCCGTCGCGGCGTCCCACAAGTTTGGTGAGCCCCCGTTCGTCCATGATTTTCAGGTGGTAGCGGACCGTTCTCTCGCTGAGCTGAACGTGATAATCCGACATTCGGCGGGCGATGACGCGCGCGCCCATCGGATCGGGGCTTTCGTGAAGGATCTTCAGAATCAGAAGAACCTTCCGTTCAATGTCTTCGGGTTTAAAAAGCTCTTTCATTCGACTTCCAATCGGCAATCGGCAATCGTTTGCCGTATCCCTACGTTCAAACCGTTTTTTTGTCAAATAAAAATTTTACGGCGTTTGTTGAAACGCATCAGGGGGGCGCAAAGAGGGGCGGCAAACCTTAATAGCCGCTCAAACGGATATTGTTTGGGCAACAGGCGGTCAGTTGAAGGTCGTGGGCCTTGCCTGAGAAGGATTGCAGCGAGCCTGAATCTGCCTGGCGATTTCTTCGATCGGTTCACTGAACAGGAATTCCAGCGACAGACCTTCGAGATACCGGTCGTTCCAGATCAGATTGTATTCATTGATTAAATTGCGAATGTCGTCATACCGGTGCCCCAGCGCCTCGATTTTTTCCGGCCCGCTGAGGTTCTCATTGAAGGAGATATGGATCAAAAGCAGGTTGCCGATCCGGCCGTCCGCTTCCTGCAGGGGGATCACCATGATGGAAGAGGAATCCGTTTTCCCCCGGCCCAGATAAACATGGCCTGTGCTGACGATGGTTTTCTTGACCCCCATCAGTGTTGTGGAGCTCTCCGCGCGGGAGGTCATGCTCAGGGAGACGCCGCCTTTGGCGCATACCGCAATGGTCGCATGCGGACCGGGATGCCCCTGCTCGTCGAGGCCGCTGACGCTGTATGTCGTGTATCCCCGGACCGCCGCCGCCGCGGGCTGGAGGCGGTGAATCGTTCTGAGGTTGCGGTACGTCAGATTTTTCGCTGAGAAGTTCAGGGTTTCGAGCAGGTCGAAAATGACGCCTCCGAGTTCTTTTTCCCTGCGGCTGGTTCCCACGGTCACGGTTTTGGCCTGATGGCGGATGGCGTCGATCGGACGGGTCAATT
>CAZVGQ010000191.1:0-3283 GCA_964626775.1 uncultured Smithella sp.
GGTCATCACGATTTCAATGTCATAGCCCACTATCCGCCCGTCCCTGCGATATGCAAAAGGCGGCAGGCCGCTGTTGGTGGCCAGGCGGATGACGCCGTTTGGGCCGTCGGTTTCAAAATCCGGAAGCACCTTGACCGACTCGTTTTTGCCGAACCATTTGGCGTCGATCTTTTGAAGCGCGCCACCGGCCCGCATCTCTTCGAGCGCCTCATTGAACCGCAGGCGCAGGTCCGGCCGGCTCCTGGAAAACGCAAAAGCGTAACCGTCCGAGGTCAGCCTGTCCGGCAGAATCGTCAGTCCTTCGGTGTGATTCATGATGTCGCGCGCGATGGGTTCATCCGCGAGAAAGGCCGCAATCTTTCCGGACCGGAGCGCTTCGGCCTGGTCCGCGAACGTCTGAAAATATTCCGGAACGGCTCCGGGGTTCGCTTTTTTCAGCACGCCGTCGTAGGTGGAACCGGTGATGATTCCGACTTTGCGTCCGGCCAGTTGCGAAAAATCCGCGGCGGCTTTTTCTTCCGGCTCCGCCGCCGCGGAGGCCACCACAACCACCGTTCCGCCGGTGTAATAGGGAAGGCTGAACAGAACCGATTTTGCCCGCTCCGGCGTGACGGCGATAAAATCGCCCGCCATGTCGGTTTTGCCGGAAACCAGCGAAGGGATAATCGCCGAAAAATCCATATCCAGAATTTCCAGCTTTTTCCCGAGCTGCCGGGCGATGATCATCGCCACTTCAATATCATACCCTGCCAGCTTTCCGTTTTTGACATAGACAAACGGCGCGCTGTCGCTGTTGGTGGCAAACCGGATCACGCCGTTTCTGTCTTCAGTCTGAATATCCGGAAGCTCCCGGGCGTCTTCGTTTTCGCCGAACCATTTTTCCGCCAGCCTTTTCAACGTTCCGTCGTTTTGCATCCGCCGGAGCTCGGCGTTCACCTGCTGCTGCAGACGGGATTGATCCTGGGCAAAGGCAAACGCGTACTCGTTGGAAGACAGCCACTCTTTCATGTACATGATGCCGGAGGTGCGGCGGATCATGCCTTGCGCGACCACTTCATCGGCCAGAAAACCGGAAATCTTCCCCGATTTGACCGCCTCAATCTGATCTGTAAACGTTGTAAAATACGCGGGCCGGGCGTCGGGAACGGCGCGCTTCAGCACCTGCTCATAGGTGGTTCCCGTCTGAACCCCCACCTTTTTTCCGGCCAGTTGTGAAAACCGCGTGATGCCCGCCGCCCGGGAAGGAAGCCGGTCTCTGCGCACCAGAAAGGAAATTTCCGAATCGATGTAGGGATCGGAAAAAAGCAACATTCGGCGCCGTTCCGGCGTCGCGTTGAGGCTGGAAATCAACAGATCGATTTTCCCCGTGGCGGCGGCGGTGACCACCGCCGGAAATTCAATGGTGTGATAAACCAGTTTTGCGTTCAGAAACAGCGCGAGCCTTTCGGCGAACTCGATATCGAACCCTGTCAGGCGGCCGTTTTCGTAAAAATTCATCGGTTCATTGCGGCCGTCCGTTCCGATGGCCAGCGTCATGGCCGGATGCCTGAGCTTCGGAAGGTCCGGCATTCTCGGATTCCGCCCCTTAATCCACCGGCGGTACATATCCGCATAGGTGCCGTCGGTTCTGTATTGCCGGATGAAAGCGTTGACCCTGCCGATCAACGCTTCCCTTCCGTGCGCGGCGCCGACTACAATGAGCTCGTCGCCGATTTTTTCGTCCAGCAGCGCCAGGCCGGGATGATGGGCGGCAACGTATTGAAGCGAGTGCCGGTCAAAGGCAAAGGCGTCTATTTTCCCGTACTGAACGGCCAGATACCCGTCATGCAGGGACATATGGTATTCGATGCGGCTTTTGGGGAAGCGGGCTTCGACCACCGACATGGCTGTCGTGCCCTGCGCCACGCCGATTCCATATTCGGAAGCATTCATTTGGGCGGAAAGAAGCGGCAGTTTCCTCACCTCCGGCTCATTGGAGCATCCGGCCAGCCAACACGCCCCCAAGAAAACGACCAGCGCAAAAAGGGCGCCTCCCTCCCGAAATATTTTTTTACGACGGGACTCCATGCTTCATGGCCTCGCCAGGGATAATTTTCGTTGCGATGCGGGCGACAATATGACAAAATGCCTCCATCTTTGCAATGGAATAAATGCCGGAAAAGATGCGGGGGAAGGAAAATGCAGGTTTATTTCTGGGGTACAAGAGGATCCTTGCCCGCCTCGATCACCTCCGGGGCGATCGAGGCAAAAATTGTAAAAGCCGTCCGGGCCGCCCGCGCCCGTGCGCTGGAGACGGACGAGGCCGTGGAAGCCTTCGTTCACAACGAACTCCCCTTTCCGGTCCGGGCAAGCTACGGCGGAAACACGGCGTGCGTCGAGATCGGCGGCGGAGATGAATATGTCCTTTGCGACGCGGGAACGGGGCTTCGGGATTTCGGCAGCGCCTACATGAAGGCGAAGGCGGGCGGACAAAAAAACCTGCCGGCCGTCTTTCATCTGCTGATGTCGCATCCGCACTGGGACCATCTTCAGGGATTTCCTTTTTTCACTCCCGCCTATCTGCCGGGCCACCGCATCCACATCTACGGCGGCCACGCGGATCTCGAATCCATTTTTGTCCGCCAGCAGAGCGAGCCCTGCTTTCCCGTTCCGCTTTCGGTCATGAAGGCGGATATCCGCTTTCACACCCTCGAACCCGGGAGCGAATATGACATTGCGGGAATGAAGGTCGCCTGCATTCGGCAGAACCATCCGGGAGGCTCCTACGGGTACCGCTTTCAGAAAGACGGCCGCGTCGTCGTCTATTCCACCGACTCGGAGCACAAGGGAGGCGGCCGGGAAGAACACGACCGATTTCTGGCTTTTTTTTCGAACGCCGATCTGTTGATTTTCGACGCGCAATACAGTTTCCTCGATGCGGTGGACACCAAAGAAAACTGGGGCCATTCCAGCAATCTTCTGGGCGTCGAAATGGCGGTGGCCGCGGGCGTCCGGCGTCTGTGCCTTTTCCACAACGAACATACCTTCGATGACGACGCGCTGGACCGGTTTCTGGAAGACACCCGCGCTTATCTCAAAATCCTGGACGGTTCGTCCCGTCTGAAGATTGACCTGGCCTACGACGGCCTGAATATCAAACTTTAGCCGGACGGGCGCTCATCCCCAGCGCAAACGCCCGTCCCGGAACACCGGCTGGAGAGCCTTGAGGGAAAGCATGGCCGACCATCCCGACTTCAAAAAAGTCCGTGAAGTTTTCCGCAATGTCCGCAATCACCGGGAGATG
>CAZVGQ010000192.1:0-3241 GCA_964626775.1 uncultured Smithella sp.
TGGTGCAGCCTCCGGCCATCGACCGCGTCATCGGCGAATACCTCTGCGCGGAAAAAGTCAAAACCTTTGCCGTGTCGGAAACGCAAAAATACGGTCATGTGACGTATTTCTGGAACGGTAACCGCTCCGGCTGCATTGATGAATCCCTCGAGAAGTATGTGGAAATTCCTTCCGACCGGATTGAGTTTGACCGGGCGCCGAAGATGAAGGCCGAAGAAATTACGCAAACGGTGATTGACCTGCTCCAAAGCGGCGATTACCGGTTCGGCCGGACGAACTATCCCAACGGCGACATGGTCGGACACACGGGCGTGACGGACGCGGCCATTGTCGCGGTGGAAGCCGTCGATCAATGCGTCGGGAAACTGCTGGACGTCATACGGAAGCTGGAAGGCGTTGCCGTGATCACGGCGGACCACGGCAACGCGGATCAGATGTTCACGATCGACAAAAAGGGCGTCAAGTCCGTGAAGACCGCTCATTCCCTGAATCCCGTTCCCTTCGTCATTTACGATCCCCTGTATTCGGGGGAATACCAAATGGCGGATCTCGACAAGAAAGGCCTGTCCAATATCGCGGCGACGCTCTTGAATCTCCTGGGCTATGAGAAGCCGGAAGATTATGATCCGTCCCTGATTGAAATGACGCAGGCCGAATAATTGTAAGTTCCCGCACCGGCGATGGGGATTGCTTTAGGACGGTGGTTACAGCGGCGCGGCAATGCCGGGGAGAATGCTCCACCGGCGGTGATTCATGGACGAATGTCCGGCATCGAGCTCTTCTATGCGCACAAAAAAGATTCGCCTGGATGAATTGCTCCTTTCCCGGGGTTTCGCGCCGACGGTTCAAAAAGCGCAAGCCCTGATTCTGGCGCGCGCCGTCAGGGTAAACGACGCCCCGGTGGACAAAGCCTCCGCGCGGGTGTCCGCGGACGCCGACCTGCAAATCAAGGGCTCCGAAAATCCGTATGTCAGCCGCGGCGGACTGAAATTGAAGGGGGCGCTGGATTTTTTTTCGCTGAATGTAGAAGGGATGGCCGCTCTGGATGTCGGGGTGTCCACGGGCGGCTTCACCGACTGCCTTTTGCAGGCGGGCGCCAGAAAAGTTTTCGCCGTGGATGTCGCCTACGGCCAGCTGGCCTGGAAGCTGCGGGAAGACCCGCGCGTCACGGTCATCGAACGAACGAACATCCGCCATTTCGACGGAAGCGGGCTGAATGAAAAACCGTCGCTGGCCGTGATCGACGTTTCCTTCATCTCGCTTAAAACCGTGATCCCTGCCGTACTGCCGCTGGTCGGGAATTCCGCCCGAATCCTCGCTCTCATCAAGCCGCAGTTTGAAGCGCGCAGGGAGGAAGTCGGCAAAAACGGCGTGGTGGAAGACGCTGCGATTCAGGACCGGGTGGTTCGCGAAATCGTCTCGCTTTGTCAATCTCACGGCATGAACGTGGAAGGGACCTGCGCCTCGCCCCTTTTGGGGCCGGCGGGCAACAAAGAGTTTTTTATTCTGGCGCGGAAGATCAACGAACATGGAAATTAAGCTGGCCAAAACAGCCGGGTTCTGCATGGGCGTCCGCCGGGCGGTGGACACGGTTCTGGATGTTTCCCAGCATGAAACCGGCCGAAAAATTTACACCTACGGCCCCCTCATCCACAATCCGCAAACGATAGAACTCTTAAAAAACCGTGGCATTACGGCCATTCAACGCATTGATCAAATTCCCGATCGCCGAAACGCTCTGCTGGTCATTCGGGCGCACGGCATCGCGCCCGAAGAAAGAAAAAAGATCAAGGAAAGCGGTGTCAAAATTATTGACGCCACCTGTCCGAAAGTCGGCTACGTGCAGGCCATCATTAAAAAACATACGGCGCTGGATTACACGGTGATCATCGTAGGAGACCGGGAACATCCTGAGGTGGACGGCCTTTGGGGCTACACCGAAGGCCGGGGCATCATTGTCTCGACGCTGGAAGACGCAGAAAAAATACCCGCGCTGGACAAGGTATGCATCGTGGCCCAGACCACGCAGGACAGCGACCACTACAGGGAAATCGTCCGGAAAATTCAGAAAAAAAATCCGCGGGCCGTCGTTTTCAACACGATCTGCTCCTCCACGGAAAAGCGGCAGGAGGAAATTATTTCCCTGGCCTCGGAAATGGACGCCCTGTTCGTCGTCGGAGGCAAAAACAGCGCGAACACCTGCCGCCTGGCCGACCTGGCCCGGAAACAAAATACGCCGACGTTTCACATCGAAACCGTCAAAGAATTGAAGAACATCGACTTGGGCCCTTACAAAAGCATCGGCGTGTCCGCCGGCGCCTCCACTCCCAACTGGATCATCGACCAAATCACGGATCACCTGGCGGAAGAGAAACGCGGCCCGAACAAAAAAACGGCCTTTCTGCTGAAGCTCTGGCTATGGATGGTCAAAACGGATTTTTACTCCGCCCTGGGCGCCGGCTGTCTGGCGCTTGCGGGCATGCTGCTGCAAAACATTCCCGTCTCGGTTACGTCCATCGCCGTCGCTTCCTTTTTTGTCTATGCCATGCACGTGCTCAACCGCCTGGTCACCTCGAAAGAATCCGGCCTGATCGGTTCGTTCCGCGAGCCTTTCTATCTGCGGCACGAGAAAATATTCCGCCTGGCGGCCTTTGCGTCTTTGTTTATCGCCCTCCTGCTGTCGCTCACGGGCAGCGTATACGCGTTCGGACTGCTGCTTTTCATCTCGCTGGCCGGCGGTTTCTACAACATGAAGCTATTGCCGGGCAACCGGCGCTTTCAGCGCCTGAGAGACATTCCCGGCTCCAAAAACTTTTTTACGGCGGTCGCATGGGGCATCGCCACGGCGGTTCTGCCGGCCCTGAGCGCCGGCTGGGTTTTCAGCGCCGGAATGGCGGTCGCCTTCGTTTTCACGCTGGTTCTGGTGTTTACCCGGTCTGCCCTGTCGGATGTCATGGACATGCAAAGCGACAAACTGCTGGGGCGGGAGACGATTCCCGTCATTATCGGCAAGGAAAAAACACAGACCCTTCTGAAAATTATCCTCTTGATATTACTGGCGATATTAATCATGTCGCCCGTCGTCGGCTGGAGCTCAACGCTGAGCCTTTTCCTGATTTTATGCGTATTATATGTATGGATTTGTTTTAGGCTTTGTGATAGAAGGGCGGGGTTTTCGGGGGCCGGCATTGAAGGGCTTCTGGAAACCAGCTATATCATTGCCGGTTTTGCCGTTTTGGGC
>CAZVGQ010000193.1:0-3236 GCA_964626775.1 uncultured Smithella sp.
CGGTGGATTCAACCTTGGCCACCCGGACGGCGGCGACGGACACTACGGCGGCGTCCGGAGGATCCAGATGGGTCAAACCATCTGGAATTTTAATGTCTTTCACTTTCAGGGAATGGCCGATTTCAAGAGCTGAAACATCGACATCGATGTGGTCGGGCAGATCGGTCGGCAGACACAACACCCTGACGTCTCTCTTGATATGCTGGAGTTCTCCGCCGTTTTCCACGCCGACGGCCTTGCCGATAAAGTTCAGTTCGACGTCAAAGGCCAGCTTCTTTTTCATATCCACTTCATAAAAATCCGCGTGATAGAATTTCCCGCTCAGGGGCTGGATCTGCAGTTCCTTGATCAGGGATAGCTTCTCGATTTTCTTGCCGCCGTCATCAATCAGAAGCTTGATAAAAGCGTGGTCTTTCTTTTCTTTATGCAGCCTGAACAGGTCGCTGCTTTTCACGGCCAGCGGGATGTTTCCCGTGGCTTTGCCGTAAAAAATGGCCGGCACAAGTCCCTGCTGACGCAGCCTTCGGGCCGGGCCCTTCTTTTGTTCTTTACGGACCTGAGCCGCTAAGTCGGTTATTTCCATTTACCCCTTCCCTCCTAAATAAATAATGAACTCACTGAATCGTTGTAATAAATGCGGCGCACCGCTTCGGACAACAGGCCGGACACCGACAAAACTTTTATTCTTTCACATTGGGCCGCCTTTTCGCAAAGCGGAATCGTATCCGTCACGACAAATTCCTTGATGGCGGATTTAGCGATGCGATCGATCGCCGGACCGGACAACACCGGGTGCGTGCAGCAGACGGAAACCTCCAAAGCGCCCGCGTCCGCCAGCGCCTGGGCCGCCTGCACGACGGTTCCCGCCGTATCCACCATATCATCCAGAATAATGACCCTTTTCCCATTGATATTACCGATGATATTCATCACCTGGGCTTCGTTGGGACCTTCTCTGCGTTTGTCGATGATTGCCAGAGAAGCGCCCAGCCTTTTGCCGAACGCCCGGGCCCGTTCGACGCCGCCCGTATCCGGGGACACCACCACAGTATCCTCCGTATAATTTCTTTTCATGTAGTCGATCAAAACCGGCGTGGCAAAGAGGTTGTCCACGGGAATGTTGAAGAAGCCCTGAATCTGGCCGGCGTGCAGGTCCATGGACAAAAGGCGGTTGGCGCCGGCCGTCGTAATCAAATCCGCGACCAGCTTGGCTGAAATAGGCGCGCGGGGAGCCACTTTCCGGTCCTGCCTCGCATATCCGTAGTAGGGCACAACGGCGGTTATGCGGTCGGCGGACGCCCTTTTCATGGCATCGATCATGATGAGCAGTTCCATCAGGGTGACATTCACCGGCGTACAGGTGGACTGAATGATGAAAACATCCATGCCCCGCACATTTTCATCAATTTCCACGCGGGTTTCACCGTCGCTGAAGGTGGTTACATTGGCGTTGCCCAGCGGAACCCCCAGTTTTTCACAGATTTTCCGGGCAAGCTCCCTGTTGGCGTTTCCGCTAAATAACCTAATTCTTTCGAGCATTTAAATATTTCTCCGCAAACTATTCTGGCTGGGGCGGGAGGATTCGAACCTCCGAGTGCAGGAACCAAAATCCTGTGTCTTACCGCTTGACGACGCCCCATCGTCTTTGCTTTAAAATTCAACCGGGCAGTCATTCGTCAGGGGAGAATTCGTATTTACCCGAGAGTGATTGGGCAAAGAAAACGCGACAGTCTCCGGAAACTTTTTTCACAATGGCATTCCTCGCTTCTCTGGCCGACGATTCATCGGCAAAAAGGCCAAATAGCGTGGGACCGCTGCCCGACATCAATGCACCCAGGGCGCCTTCGTTCATCAGCAATTGTTTAAAATCTGCCAATTCGGGGTGCATGTTCATCGATACAGCTTCTAAATCATTATGCAATTCCCGAATTACATCACCCAGTGCGTAAAATCGCGGAATGCTATAATTATTTTCTTTTTTTGTCAATGTGAAATTAAGGTTTTCGTAAACCGTTTTTGTGGAAAGGGGAAAGGGGGGATTGATGAGAACCATACTGAGTTTCGGCGTGTTTTCCAGCGCCTGAAGCCTGTCTCCGATGCCGGACGCAAACGCCGTGAGGCCGAAAATAAAAAAAGGGACATCCGCGCCGAGTTTCACGCCCAGTTTCATCAGCTCGGCTTGGGAAAGCCCCAGTGAACACAGGTCATTGAGCGCCAGCAGGGTGGCCGCGGCATCCGAGCTGCCTCCTCCCAGACCGGCGGCCGAAGGAATTTGCTTGTCAAGAGTGATGGCGACGCCGCCTGAATAGCCCGCATGTTCAAAAAGTGTCCGAGCCGCCCGGTAAACCAGGTTTTTTTCATCTATGGGAAGGTCGGTTCCGGGGCAGGAAAGAACAATTCCCTTTGAGCTCAGGGAAAAGGTCAGTTCGTCGTATAGGGAGATCTGCTGCATGACGGAAGCCAGATCGTGGTAGCCGTCGGGCCTTTTGCGCAAAATACGCAGAAAAAGGTTGATTTTTGCGGGCGCCAGCCTTCGCATTTCAGCCCTTTTCTTTTACATAGCGCATTTTCAATTCGTAGAGCACGCCCTCGATCAGACTGGATTCATTTGCGTCCAGGTTTCCGGCTGTTTTCTTCTGGAGCATATCCAGAATATCAATGGTCTGCTTGGCCGCCGGAAGATTCTTTTCGGCTTTTCCTCCTTCAACCTCCGGAAAATCGCCGAAATGAAACAGGGCGGATGTAGAGAGCGAAATGACAAAATTCGTAAAATTAACAGGTGGATACTCCTGTGGTTCTGCCGGAGTTTTGCCGGCCTGCCCTTTCGGTTCCTCCGCTTTTACGGATGCCGGTTCCTCTTTTGCCTTTGCGTCCGGTTCTTCCGAAAAACGCCTGTCCCTGATGACAAATCCTTCCCCTTTGGTCTCTTCCGCCATAAAATCCCCCTTATTTTGTAGGGAACGGTCACGATAAACTAACCACCTAAAGGTGGCACGAGGTCACAAGACCGTTCCCTAAATGAGAGCTTTGAAAAACTGCTCGTATTCGTCATGCCGGCGCATAACCTGAAGGTCACGGGTGCCGGCATCCAGGAAGTACTTGAAAAAACTGGATTCCCGCCTTCGCGGGAATGACAGAATTCTTGGTTTTCTGTAGTTATGCAAACGTCTCTGAACGTTATTTTTTGCTGAACGTAATCTCCCCTTTGGAAACACCGATGACGATATGGTCGCCTT
>CAZVGQ010000194.1:0-3175 GCA_964626775.1 uncultured Smithella sp.
TTTTTGGCCGTCTCCGACGGAATGTCTTCCAGCGCCGGAAGATAGTCGTTTTGCGCCAGGATGGGCACATTACAGGGAACGCCTTCCCCCATCAGAATGCTGGCGCGGTACGCCGGATAGCCGGGATCGGTCATCAGCACGATGTCGCCGGGATTGACGCGCGCCAGTACAAAGTGGTGACAGCCCTCCTTGGAGCCGATGAGGCCCAGAATCTCCTTTTCCGGATTCAGCTCCACGCCGTAGCGCTCCCCATACCAGCGGGCGATTTCCCCGCGCAGCGCAAGCATGCCCTTTTCCTCGTCGGTGGGATAGCGGTGGTTCAGCGGGTCGCGGGCCGTCCGGCACAGTTCGTCAATAATGGAACCGGGAGTCGCTTCCACGGGATCGCCGATGGCCAGAGAAATGACGTCCACACCGTCTGCTTTCGCCTGGTTGATTTTTTTCCGAAGCTCCATGAACAAATAGGGGGGGATTTTTTTTAACCGTTCGGCCGTCTGCACAATGAACATTCCTTCCTGATCAGAGATTATCGATATGCGTCTTCAAAAAGCGCCCCTTGATAGACTATTTTCACTTTCCCTTCAAGATAAATTTCCGAAAAAGCCCCGTCCTGACGGGCAAAATACACGCGCAGGGTTTCGCCGCTCTGCACGGTCACATCCACCGGCGAATCCACAAAATGGCGTCCGGCCGCGGCCAGGACGGAAGCGACCACGCCCGTTCCGCAGGCCAGGGTTTCGTCCTCGACGCCCCGCTCGTAGGTCCGGACCCGCATTTTATGCCGGTTGATCACCAGCGCAAAATTCGCGTTTGCGCCCTCGGGCTGAAACACTACGTGCTGGCGAATTTCCCTTCCGGTCGCCGCCACGTCGCACGCCTCGGCGGACGCGACAAAGCAGACGGCGTGCGGCACGCCCGTGTCAATGCAGTCCAGGCCGCACTCGCCTCCCGACAAATGAACCTGAATATCCTGCTTCAGAGAAGAGGGATCGGTCAACCGGACTTTCGCGATGTCGCCGGCCACTTCCGCACGAATGATGCCGGCCTGCGTTTCAAATGACATGGTTGGTCCGGCAATGCCGTTTTCAAAGGCAAAGCGGGCCACACAGCGCGCCGCGTTGCCGCACATGGCCGCCGCGGAGCCGTCGGAATTGAAAAATTGCCACCGGAAATCGGCTGCCGCGGAGGGCTCGATGAGCAGCAGGCCGTCCGCGCCGACCGACACTTTTCTTCGGCACACGCTTCGGGCAAAGGCCGGCAGGTCTTCCACGTTCAGCGACAAATCGCGGTTGTCGATGATGATAAAATCATTGCCGCTGCCGCTTGCTTTCCAGAATGCAACGCCCTTGTCATTCATTTGAACCCATTCCTCCGTCTCTAAATCCACACGCGAAACTTTTCAGCCGGCGCCGGTTGATGCTCGCTTTGTCACTTCATTGTCCGGATGCGAACGTCGATGTCTTTTTCATCTTTCATCAGCGCGAGCAGTTTCGACGTATCCGTCTCCCCCTGATGATAGGGATACAGAACTTTGGGGCGAAACATTCGCGCGGCGTCGGCCACCATTTCCGGCGTCATGGTATAGGGCAGATTCATCGGCAGAAAAGCAATGTCGATGTTCTGAAGCCGTCTCATCTCCGGAATGTTTTCCGTGTCGCCGGCAATATAGAGCCGCAGACCGCCCATAGTAACGACATACCCGTTTCCGACGCTCTTCGGGTGAAAGGGCTTTCCCGGCGCTCTCATGTGCTTCAGGTTGTAGGCCGGCACCGCTTCGATCTGCAGGCCCTCCACCATCTGCGTGTCGCCGTTTTTCATCACCAGCGCTTCGGAAATCTGCCGGCCGACCTCGTCGTTGCCGACGATTTTGGTCGCCCCGGTTTTGATGAGATTTACGGCTTTCAAATCCATATGATCCCCGTGTCCGTGGGTAATCAATATCACATCCGCCTTGGGCAGTCTTGTATAATCCGCCTCTTCCGACACCGGGTCCACATGGACGTTTTTGCCCGCCCAGAAAAAGATGAGCGAACTGTGTCCCAGAAACCGGATGACCAGATCCCCTTCGGTTGTTTGAATGGCATCGGATTCCATGGCCGCTGCTTTCTTACTCCTGTTCTTGCGCCCCTTCCCTTCGCGCCGGACGCGCGATGGTTTCCATGTAACGGGCGGATAATTCCTCCACCGGTTCCAGGCACAGATAGTTCAAATACGATTTGACAAATCCCTTGAGGAAAATGGCCGCGGGCAGCCTCTCCAAGCGATCCTCCTCGATATTGATCAGATGATCCTGCCGGATTTTCGTTGCCTGCGAAATTTGCTCAAGCGTCACATCAAGCTCCTTGCGGATTTGCTTCAGGTCCTCGCCGCTCAATGCATGGCGATCCGTCAGCTCGGCAATCCGTTCACTTTGGCGGATCCTGTTTTTCAGGGATTCCTGATTGGACCCGGCCGGCTGCTGGCCGCGACCGCGGCTGATGCTGAAAATACTGGCCGGCTTTTTGGCCGCAGGCCCGGTTTCCCTTACCGCGTCGAGTTCCCCCCGGCGAACCAGTTCATCATCATATGCTTTCCGGGTCTGGTCCTGAATCAGGGTCTGGTAGGCTTTTTCAATCAGGGACAGGATTTCCCGCCTTTCCGCGTCGGTGAAAAAAGAATGGCTCACCAGCGAACCGGGTTGGTAAATCTGCAGGGCGTCGCCGTAGGCCTGGCGGATTTCAAACGCCGCCGCGCTCGGCCGGATGTCCAGCATTTCATAATAGTTTAACTCAGCGAAACTTTTCCGCACACAAGCCCCCTTGACCGTATCGCGCCTGAAAAGATCTTCTCTAGACGTACCGAAGCATCAACTGCCGGCCCGACGGCTGAAAAATCTGCCGGCCCACGGTGCGCAGCTCACCGGCAGTCTTTGTGTAAGGATAACGATCCAGAAAAGACACCTGTTGACAAATCGCATCATGAACGCGCTCGTCATAAGAGACATTGCCCGTAAATTCGATGTGCAGGCCCATGTGCTTTTCTATGATTCTGCATACATGCGCTCCCAGGGCAGCGTTGTCACGTTTGTGCATCTGGTTGATGATGAGTCTGAACCGGAAGGCGTTAAAATCATTCTGCAGCTCCCTGTAGGGTTCCGGGTGGTCCCGCTCAATGACCTTCATCATGCACTCCGGCT
>CAZVGQ010000195.1:0-3161 GCA_964626775.1 uncultured Smithella sp.
TTATTCCCATGAAGCTGAAAGGCACGGAAATTCTGCTCAAAGCGCTGGAAGAAGAAAAGGTGGACATCATCTTCGGCTACCCGGGCGGAGCGGTTCTCGACATTTATGATCAGATCTACAAAAGCAATTTCCGGCATGTTCTGGTCCGGCACGAACAGGGCGCGGTGCACGCCGCCGACGGTTACGCCCGCGCGACCGGCAGGGTGGGCGTCTGTCTGGTCACCTCCGGTCCCGGCGCCACCAACACCGTCACCGGCATTGCCACGGCCAACATGGATTCCATTCCGCTGGTGGTTTTTACCGGCCAGGTGCCCACGGGGCTCATCGGCAACGACGCCTTTCAGGAATGCGACATCACCGGCATCACGCGCCCCTGCACCAAACATAATTTCCTGGTGCGCAACATCGAAGAGCTGGCAATGACGATCAAGGAAGCCTTTCATATCGCCCGCTCCGGCCGGCCGGGGCCGGTGCTGGTGGATCTGCCCAAGAACGTCATGGCCGCGCAAACCGACTACGATCCGGCGGCCGTCCGGATTCGCAACCACGAAGCCGTTTACAAGCCGGCGCCCAAAAAAATGTCCAACGTCCTGGAAATGCTCGAGCGGGCGCAAAAGCCCCTGATCATGACGGGCGGCGGCGTCATCCTTGGCCGGGCCGCCGAGGAGTTGACCCGGCTGGCGCGCCGCTGCCGGATTCCCGTCACCGGCACGCTCATGGGCCTGGGGTCCTTCCCGGGCAGCGATCCGCTGTGGCTGGGCATGCTGGGCATGCACGGCACCTACTACGCCAACATGGCGGTCAGCACCTGCGATTTTCTGCTGGCCGTGGGCGTCCGCTTTGACGACCGCGTGACCGGCACGATCGAAACGTTCGCGCCCAACGCCAAAATCGTCCACATCGACATCGATCCGTCCTCCATCAACCGGAACGTGACCGTGGATTTGCCGATCATCGGCGATACCAAAGCCGCCCTTGCGGATCTGCTGCGCTTTCTCGACGAGCACCACTACGAGCCGGACGGCGCCGGGCGGCAGGCTTGGCTTTCCGAAATTGCCGACTGGCGGGAAAAAGTCCCGCTGACCTACTGCCGGAACAGCGAAGTCATCAAGCCCCAGTTCGTCATCCAAACCCTTCACCGGCTCACCGGCGGAGACGCCCTCATTACGACCGAGGTCGGCCAGAACCAGATGTGGACGGCGCAGTTCTTCGGCTTTGACCGGCCCAACTCCTTTATCACTTCCGGCGGACTGGGCACGATGGGGTTCGGACTGCCCGCGGCGATCGGCGTGAAGTGCGCCTTCCCCGACCGGCAGGTCGTGGACATCGCCGGCGACGGCAGCATCCAGATGAACATTCAGGAACTGGCCACCGCCGCCCAGTACAACATCGCCGTCAAGGTGGTTTTGCTCAACAACGGCTATCTGGGCATGGTGCGCCAGTGGCAGGAGCTCTTTTATGAAAAACGCTATTCCTTTACCGATATGACCTACGCGCCGGATTTCGTGAAACTGGCGGAGGCGTTCGGCGTCGCCGGCCTTCGGGCGACCAAGCCCGGCGAAGTGGAAGACGTTTTGCGGCAAGGTCTGGCCATGGACAGGCCCGTGCTCATGGATTTTCGCGTGTCGCGCGAAGAATGCGTTTACCCCATGGTTCATCCGGGCGAGTCGATCAGCCAGATGGCTCTGGGCACCCGGGAAATGATCAACTGATGAGATCGGCAAAATAACGGTACGGAGAGGTTACCCATGGAAAAAAAGGACCACATCATTTCAATCCTGGTGTACAACAAGCCGGACGTGCTGGCCAGGATTGCCGGAACGCTGGGCGGCAAGGGCTACAACATCGACAGCCTTTGCGTGAACACGACCACGCAAAAGGACATCTCGAAAATCGTCATGACCACCTGCGGGTCGCAGGCCACCGTCACCCGGATTGAAAATCAACTCCAGCGGCTCGTGGACGTCATATCCGTCGAAGACCTGACCAATGTCGAATCCATCCATCGCGAGATGGTGCTGGTCCGACTGAACTGGACGCCCGCCAATACGGAAGCGGTCAAAAAGGCCATCGACGCCAACCGGTGGAAAGTGATCGTGTCGGGCGATGCGTTTGTGATCATCGAAATCACGGGAGACAAAACACAGATCGACTTTGCACTGGCGCGACTGGAACCGCTGGGCGTCGCCGACATCACCCGCACGGGTCTGGTGGCTTTGAAGCTTGAAGATTAACACTCAGAAACGATTCTAGAAAATAACAGGGGGTTTTATGGCAAAAATCAATTTTGGCGGCACCATCGAAGATGTGGTGACCTCGGAAGAGTTCACCGTGAAAAAGGCGCAGGAGGTCCTCAAACAGGAAGTCATCGCGGTGCTGGGCTACGGCGTACAGGGCCCTGCACAGGCCTTCAACATGAAAGACAACGGGATCAACGTCATCATCGGCCAGTCTCCGGAAGACAAGCCTTACTGGGACAAGGCCATCGCCGACGGCTGGATTCCCGGCCGGACGCTTTTCCCGATCGAAGAAGCGGTGGAAAAAGCCACCATCATCCAATACCTGGTGTCCGATGCGGCGCAGATGATTCTCTGGCCCAAAGTCAAACCGCACTTAAAGAAAGGCGACGCGCTGTATTTCTCGCACGGTTTTTCCATTGTGTATAAAGAACAGACTGGTGTGATTCCGCCGGATTTTGTCGATGTCATCATGGTTGCGCCCAAAGGTTCCGGCACCAGTGTCCGCCGCAATTTTGTTGACGGCAGCGGTATCAACTCCAGCTTCGCCGTGCATCAGGATGCGACCGGCCGCGCCATGGAGCGCACGCTGGCCCTGGGCATCGCCATCGGGTCGGGCTTCCTCTTCCCGACGACGTTCCAGATGGAAGTATACAGCGACCTCACGGGAGAGCGCGGCGTGCTGATGGGCGCGCTGGCGGGCATGATGGAAGCCCAGTATGCGGAACTGCGCCGCCACGGGCACACGCCCAGCGAAGCCTTCAATGAAACGGTGGAAGAGCTCACGCAGAGCCTGATCCGCCTGGTCGGTGAAAACGGCATGGACTGGATGTACGCCAACTGCTCGGCCACCGCGCAGCGCGGCGCGCTGGACTGGCGGCATAAATTCCGCAAGGCG
Source organism: uncultured Smithella sp. (assembly GCA_964626775.1). Lineage (GTDB taxonomy): Bacteria > Desulfobacterota > Syntrophia > Syntrophales > Smithellaceae > UBA8904. The sequence goes on from CAZVGQ010000195.1 coordinate 3,136, forward strand.
GTGGAGCCGGTTTTCGCGGAGCTTTA
>CAZVGQ010000196.1:0-3148 GCA_964626775.1 uncultured Smithella sp.
ATTCGATTCCCATGCACTTCCGCCATTTTATTAGCAAATTTCGAGTTTTATCGAATAAAATTCTTTAACCTGGCTTTAACCTTACGACGTTCGCATTTCAATAAGCTTTCTAAATGAAAAAAGGCGGATCACTTATGACCCGCCTTTCCTATGATGGTTTCAAATTATGTTAACCTTTGTAACCGCTCCAACTGGCGCTTGTAACGCAATTACAAATGTTTCTTTTGTCTCTTCGATGACCCGTCAACTATCTCGCCATTAGCAGCGGTTCTCCGGCGACAATCATCTTCTTTATTTCAACTTGAGCGTGATGATATCATGTAATCATAAAAAATCAAGGAAATAATCAATATATAGTAGTTGCCATGTATAATAACACAATAAGTAGTATTCAAAATTGAAGAGTCATCAGAAAGTTTCAAATTCCAGAATCTGGAAATAGAGGCGGCAGCAAAGCTTTTCTTGTTTTTCCGATACAACATTTTAATTGAAAATAATTGAAAAATGAACTTTATAAAAACTCAGCATCTGTATCCGGAGCAGGTCAAAGGCACGGGGGTTTGAACATGAAAATAATTCTTCAAAAGGCGGCAATCCTTTTGTCGATTCTCTTTTGGTTGTCGGCAACAACGCCGTCAGCCTTTGCACAGTCGGTTGTGATCGATGCCGGCATGAGTCCCAACCAAAGTGTGTGGTCGTTTGACCGGGATGCTCGTGACGCAGACACGGAAGTAACATTCTGGTTTCGTGTGCAAAAGGGGAGTATTTATCAATATTACTTTAAGGCACAGGTCTTCCGGCCGGACGGCTCGGAGGTTTGGAATACCTCCTACGGATTTGACATAGAAGGGTATGCCAGTGAGAAACTGACCTTCCCGTTTTTCTTTTACGGTTATAGTCCGAACAAGTTATCCCCGTCATTTGGCATGTGGAAAGTCAGAACGGCGGTTTATGAAAAGGAGACCAAAAGAGAAGTTTCCGTAAAAGAGTACTCCATTGCCTTTACGGATGGAAAAAAGAAGACCCCACCGTCGGAGGTCAGTTTGACCGGAAAAAGCGGCAACCCCTTTCCCGTTCCTTCTTTTCAGTACAAGCAATGGAAATTGAAAAGCTGGGGACTTGGGATTTATGACGAAGTTTCGATCGGCCCGAATACCTATGACAAAGAAATTAGGGCGATTGATGTCCGGGATACTTTTTCCGTCCAGGAAGCCCTCAATGCCTGGGGCAAAGGACACAAGTTCGGCGCTAAGCTGGAAGGTCCGCCCGTCAATACGTATCTCAACGCCAACCAGTTACCGAAATATGTTTTCGGGTATATCCTCAAGCATCCCGACGGGGACAACAACGGGCAGAATCCGCAACACCGCACCAGTGCATATTGCAACAATCCGGGCGCCGTTCTTTTTGCTTTTGACATCAGGAAACCGGGGCGTTATCGTATTGAATTCCTGCTTCGGGAAAGGGACAAACCCGCCTGGGAGGAATCGTCCTGGGTGCCTATTGGAGGATTCGATTTTACTCTGACGCAATAGATTCAACATTTCGTACGTTTTTACAACTGCTTGTCCCCAAACCGCCATTTTCGTGATGCGGCTTAGCCGTGTGTGAAAAATCGGTAACGGGTTTCTTCTTTGAGCTGTTCCAGCCTTTTTTGCAGGCCGGGCAGCGCCTCTATTCCGGCTTTCGTGTCGATGATATTGCGAAGCTCCCGCGGATCCTTTTGCAGATCGAAGAGCTGATCGCGCCAGGTTCCTTTTTGATAGGTAATGTATTTGAAGTCTTTTGTCCGGACGGCCGTGATGCCGGGAATTGGGATCGGGAAGACCGGAAAATGTTCATAAAGGAAAGCGTCCCGTCCTTCAAGAGAAGGATTCGTTAAAAAGGGAGCCATGCTCCGGCCCTGCATGGAAGCCGGAATCTCCGCGCCGACGATATCCAGAAGCGTCGGCGCCAGGTCGATATTCAGAACCATCTGATCTCTTCGGCCGGTCTGTCGCACCAGTTTCGGATAGCGGATGAAGAAAGGAATCCGCATCGACTCCTCGTAGGCGTTGCGTTTGTCGTAAAGTCCGTGCTCGCCGAAGAGGTGTCCGTTGTCGCCCGCATAAACGATGACGGTGTTATCCAGATCGCCCGTTCGTTCCAGCGACTCAAGCAGACGACCCACCTGTTCGTCGACGGATGCCACGACCCGCAGATAATTGCGGTAGAGCATATTCATGGGCATCGGCGCGCCGACAAAAATATTATTGTTCGTGAGCGTCACCCAGGTGTCCGATTCCGGGGGCAAGTGAAGATCCTGCCCCTCATAGAGTGTTTTCAGATGCTCCGGAGGGCGGAAGCCGAAATGCACGGCCTTGTGCGACAGGTACAGGCAAAAGGGATTCTTTCTTTTCTTTTCGATGAACTGAAGGGCGAAATCCGTCAGGTCATTGGTGATATACTTGCCCGGCCGCGGCGTTTCGACACCGTTGATGATCAGCGGACAGTCGTAATAAACGCCCTGGCCTCCTTCCTTGGTAAAGGTGATGAATTCATCGACGCCTCTTAATTGGGGCAGGCGGTCGCCGGGCATGTGCCACTTGCCGATGAAGGCCGTGTCGTAGCCGGCTTTTTTGACGAGCTCCATGAAGGTAACATTTCGGTCATTCCACATGGTGTGATTCGTGACCACGCCGTGCGTATGCGCGTACTGACCCGTGAGAAAACTCGCGCGCGAAGGGCTGCAAAGCGATGTCGTCACGAAGGTATTTCGGAAATTGGCGCCTTCATTGGCAATGCGGTCCAGGTTGGGAGTTTTCACCACGGGATGGCCCATGCAACTGAAGGCATCATAGCGGTGATCGTCGGTCAGGATAAAAATAATGTTGGGTTTTTTTTCGCCTGCCCGGAGCCGTCTGGCCGCAAGCGGTCCCATCATTCCCGCAAGCGCCGCGGTTCCCGCGAGTTTCAGGACCTTTCGCCGGGACAGCTCTTTCGTAAACAAATCATTTTTCTGGCCGGTCATTGCATGCCTCCCGGACTTAAGAAAATTCTGGAGTACATATCCATGTATAAGTAGTAGAAACTATGTCCTCCGTTGTATAGCAAAAGGAAGGCCATGACAAAGCCGACGATCAGCACCAGCCCTGATTTGAAATCCATG
>CAZVGQ010000197.1:0-3136 GCA_964626775.1 uncultured Smithella sp.
TTCATGAGCAGCTTTTTTCTGTGGCTCAATCAGTTTCTTCCGAAGTCGGTCCGGGACGCGATTCTGGTCAACCATATGAACATCAAGGTTTGACGCTCACAGGAGGTGTTTTATGAGCACACAACAGGCCCTGTCACAACCGGCGGAACCTTCCCGCATCCAGGCGCTCCGCTGGAGGATCATCGAGGCGCCCCAGGAAGTCTGCATCGAGCGCGCCCGCTACCTGACCGAATCCATGAGGCTTCACTGGGACAAGCCGCCCCTGACGAGGATGAGCCTCGCCTTCGAACACATCCTGAAAAATATCAGCGTCGTCATTCGTGAAGACGAAGTCATTGTCGGGTGCCGCACCTCTAAGCTCAAAGGCGCGCCTCTGTTTCCGGAAAACAAGTCGCTGTGGATCGAGGGAGACCTGGAGAATTTTGACCGGCGCGCCCTGCAGCGCGCTCTGATCACGCAGGCGGAAAAGGATGAGCTGGCGACTCAAATTCTTCCCTTCTGGAAGGGAAAAACCGTCGAGGAGCAGATGCAGAAAAGCATGCCGGAAGACATTCTGGCCGACATGGACAAGTACATCTTTACCATGATGCTCGAGATTACTTACGGGATCGGTCATTTTACCATGAACCATGACAAGATCCTGGAAGGCGGGCTGGCGTCCGTTATGGACGAAGCCGGTCGAAAGCTCGCGGCTCTTTCCGCGGAAGACCAGAAGGGAGAAAAAGGACTCTTCTATGATGCGGTGATCCGAAGCTGCCGGGCGGTCATCGCCTTCGCTAACCGTTACAGCGAACGGGCGCTTGCCATGGCGGCGGCCGAATCCGACCCCGGCCGGAAGGCGGAGCTTCAGGAAATCGCGCGCGTCTGCGCCCGCGTTCCCGAACATCCGGCCGAAACGTTTCATGAAGCGGTTCAGAGCCTCTATTTTATTCATCTGGTTTCCCAGATCGAATCCGGAGGCAATTCCATTTCCCTGGGCCGGATCGATCAGATTCTGAATCCCTACTACCGGAAAGACGCACAAGCGGGCAGGATCACGAAAGGGCAGGCCAAGGAACTGACGGCCATGCTCTTTGTAAAAACCAATGAGATCTGGAATGTTCTGGAAGAGGCCTTCATCCCCGGCGGAGAGGGGACGGAAGGCAAGACGACGCAGAACGTTACCGTGGGCGGCGTGGGCGTTGACGGGAAAGACGCCACCAACGAGATGAGCTACATTGCCCTGGACGCCTTTGCCGACGTGCGGACGGTTCAGCCCAATTTCGGCGTCCGCGTATCGCCGGACTGTCCCGCGGAACTGATGCGCCGGGCGGTTGACTACACCCGCGACGGCGTGCTGATGCATTTTTTCAACGACGAAGCGATTATCCGGTCGCTTCAGAAGGCGGGCCACACCCTCGAAGACGCCCGCAACTACGGGATGGTCGGCTGTCTGGAGCCGAACGCGCAGGGGAAAACCTTCGGATCCACCTTCGCGGTTCAATTCAGCGGCATCAAATGCCTTGAGCTGGCTCTTTCCAACGGAATTGACAATATCTTCGGGTATCCGAGCGGCGTCGAAACGGGAGCCCCGGAGGCGTTTGAAGATTTTGAAGACGTTTGGAAAGCCTACGACGGGCAGGTGCGTCATTTTATCAACCAGATGGTCCGGGGCATGGAAGTGCTCGACCGCACGATTGCCGAAAATGTTCCCTCACCCTTTGCGTCGGCCATGGTGGACGGCTGTCTGGAAAAGGGCCTGGACCTGACGCGGGGAGGCGCACGCTACAATTCCACGGGCGTGCAGCTCATGGGGTTTGCCAACGTTGCGGACAGCCTCTACTCGGTGAAAAAAGCGGTTTTTGAAGACAAGGCGTTTGCGATGGCCGACCTCGCCCGGTGGCTGTCTGAGGACTGGCAGGACGCCGAGGACAAGCGCGCCTATTTCCTGAATCGCGTTCCCAAATACGGCAACGACAACGACGAGGTTGACGCGCTGGGCGTCCGCGTGATGGACCACTACTGCGACGTGCTGTCGGGCTGCCGGAATTTCCGGGGAGGCTCCTTCTGGCCGGGCGTGTTTTCCGTCGGCTTCCACATCACCATGGGCGCTTTCACGGGCGCCACGCCGGACGGTCGGTTTGCCGGAGACGTTTTGGGCAACGGCATTACGCCCACGACGGGCAACGCCGTGTCCGGTCCGACGGCGATCATGAATTCCGTCGTCAAGCTTCCGGTGACCCGGGCCACGAACGGCGTCAATCTCAATATGCGCTTTCAGGGGAAGAAGATCCGAACGGACCATCTGGCGGCGCTGATCCAAACCTATTTCAGAAACGGCGGAACGCAGGTTCAGTTCAATATGGTGGATTCGGAGGTTCTACGGGAAGCGCAGCAGCATCCGGAAAAGCACCGCGACCTGTTTGTCCGGGTCAGCGGCTACTCCGCGGAATTTGTGGGCTTGAGCGAAATCGCCCAGGACGAGATCATCAGCAGGACCGAATTTGAAATCTGAGCGCCGGTCGGTTTAAAGGCGGAAACGCCGCCATTTTGCGCGAAGGAGGAGGGGTATGGGCAAGGTGATGTCCACCGCGGACGCCATTGGCAAATTTGTCCATGACGGCCAGTTTCTGTTTATCGGCGGCTATGTCTGCAGGCCGCCGTTTGCGGCCATTCACGAGATCATCCGTCAGAAAAAGAAAGACCTGACCATTACGCGGAGCAACGCCGCGGACGACTTTGACATGCTGATCGGCGCGGGCTGCGTGAAGCGGTTCATCGCCACCTTCATCTCGCTGGGGGTGTACGGCCTTGCCCGCTGCTACCGGCGGTCGATTGAAAAGGGGATTCCCCACAGGATAGAGCTGGAAGAATACACCAACCTTTCCCTTCCGCTCATGCTGATGGCGGGCGCGATGGGAATGCCCTTCGTACCGGTCAAGGACATGGTGGGGACCGACCTGATGAACATCCGGTCCTTCATGGGGGACGGCAAATACAAAATGATCGAATCCCCCTTTGACGGCAGTCCGGTGATGCTGGCTCCCGCGCTTCATCCCGACGTGGCGATCATTCACGTGCAGCAGGCGGACGAGGACGGGAACGCCCAGATGTGGGGCATCGGCGGCGACTGCAAGTGGGGCGCCAATGCGGCGCG
>CAZVGQ010000198.1:0-3133 GCA_964626775.1 uncultured Smithella sp.
TTAAAAAAGCCAAAAAAGAAAAGGAAAAACCGTCGCTCATCTGCGTGCGGACCACCATCGGCTACGGCGCTCCCGGAAAGCAGGGCCTGTGCGATTCACACGGCTCTCCCCTCGGAGAAAAGGAGCTCGCCGGCGCCAAAGAGGCCTGTGCCTGGCCCGCGGAGCAGGCATTTTATGTTTCCGGGGATGTCGCGAAATTTTTCCACAGGGCGGTTTCCCACGGGAAAAAGTACGAGCACGCCTGGCAGGAAGAGCTGGCTGCCTGCCGGCGGACAAATCCGGCCCTGACCGCCGAACTGGAAAGAGCGCTTTCGGGCGAACTGCCCTCGAGCTGGGACAAGGAGCTGGCTGAATTTCCGGCCGGGTCCAAGGATATGGCCACGCGCAAGGCTTCCGAAGCCGTGATGCAAATGATTGCCGCCAGAGTGCCGGAGCTGGCCGGCGGATCGGCGGATCTCAATCCCTCGACCTGCACCTGGCTCAAGGGTATGGGCGATTTTCAAAGTCCAGCGTTGAGCAGGGAAGGTTTGCACGGCATGGTGGGCGGCCCCTGGGATTATTCGGGGCGCAATATCCACTTCGGCGTGCGCGAGCATGCCATGGGCGCCATTTCGGTGGGGCTGGCGCTGCACGGCGGCGTGATCCCCTATACGGCGACCTTCCTGACGTTTGCCGACTATATGCGCCCGCCCATGCGGCTGGCCGCCCTGATGGGTCTGCGCGTTATTTTCGTCTTTACGCATGACAGCGTCGGCGTGGGCGAAGACGGCCCGACGCATCAGCCGGTCGAGCAGATCATGAACCTGCGCCAGATTCCCAACATGACGGTGATCCGGCCGGCGGATGCCAACGAAACAATGGAGGCCTGGAGACTGGCGCTTACCAACACCGCCGGGCCGACGTCGCTGATTTTCAGCCGGCAGAACCTGCCGCTTCTGGATCGCTCCGTCTGCGCGCCCGCCTCCTGCGCGGGCCGGGGCGGCTATGTCCTGTGGGAGTCGTCCGTCCTCGAGCCGAACATTATCCTGATTGCCACCGGTTCGGAAGTCGTCCTGGCGCTGGACGCCGGACGCAGGCTGGCGCAGGAGGGGACCCGCGTCCGCGTTGTGTCGCTGCCCAGCTGGGAAATTTTCGACCGCCAGCCTAAGGAATACCGGGATTCCGTTCTGCCTCCGAGGATTAAGGCGCGCCTGGCCGTGGAGGCGGGAATCAAGCTTGGATGGGAGCATTACGTCGGGCTTTCGGGAAAGATCATCGGCATGGAGACCTTCGGCGCGTCCGCGCCCGGGCCGGTGCTGTATGAAAAGTTTGGTTTCACGTCCGACGGCATTTTTGCAGCGGCCAGAGAACTGCTGATCATTCGCGGATAAAGGAGCAAAGGGGTGCAGACCGCCGGGATTTCTTTTTTACTGGGGCCCTACCAGAACTACGTCAATAACGCGCTGGATAAAATGAGCCGCGGCAACATTGCCGCGCGCATCTGGGCCAACGACTTTCATGTCTGGAAGCCGTCGCCCCAGGAGATCGCCAACCGGCTGGGCTGGCTGCACGCGCCCGTGGAGACGTCCGCCCACGTCAGCGAGATCCGCGCCTCCGTGGAGCCCTTTACCAACGGCAGCATCGACGACGTTGTCCTTCTGGGCATGGGCGGATCGAGCCTGTCGGCGGAAGTGTTCAGCAGCATTTTCGGCAGCGCGCCGGGTTTCCCGAGGCTGCAGATTCTGGACACCACCGATCCGTTGGTCATCCGGCGCGTGGCGCGGGGGCTCAACCTGAACAAAACCCTTTTCATCGTTTCCTCCAAGTCCGGAAAGACATTGGAGATCCGCTCGCTTTTTCATTATTTTTACAACCTGGCCGACCGAACGCCGGGGGTTTCGGCCAACGAGCATTTCATGTTCATTACCGACGAAGGCAGCCCGATGCTGACCCAGGCATGGCAGCTCCAGCTTCCGTATGTTTTTTCCAACAATCCCAACATCGGCGGACGCTACGCGGCTCTGTCGCTGGTGGGCATCATTCCCGCGGCGCTGATCGGCGTTTCCATTGAAAAACTGCTTCAGAACGCGATGGCCGTCGCCAACCGGGAGAAGGCGGATTTCTTTTCCGGCCGGAGGAACTCCACCGGATTTCTGCTGGGCGCCGCTCTGGGCACGCTGGCGCAGTACGGCCGCGACAAACTCACGCTGATGCTCCCGCCGCCCTGGAAGCCTTTCGGCGACTGGCTGGAGCAGCTTCTCGCGGAAAGCCTCGGCAAGGAAGGCAAGGGAGTTCTGCCGGTTCTGAACGAACCGCCGCTGGAGGTGAGCCTGTATGGGAACGACCGCGTATTTGTCGCCTTCCATCATGACGATGACGAATGGGCTTCGCGGATTTCAGCGCTCGCGGGAGCGGGACATCCCGTCCTCAAAATCCGGATCAACGGCTTTTACGATCTGGGCGGCCAGATGTTTTTGTGGGAAATGGCGACGGCCGTCGCCGCCCACATCATGGGAATCAATCCCTTTGACCAGCCGGATGTTGAGGCGACCAAAACGCACACGAACCGAATGATTGAGGAATTCAGGGAAAACAGGAAATGGCCGGCGCCCAAACCCACGCTGACCTCTGAAGCCTGCGAGGTTTACGGCGATGTTTCCGCCCGGACTCTTTCGGCCGCGCTTGCGAAATTTCTTGCGCAGGCCGGGGAAGGCGCGTACGTGGGATTGCAGGTATATCTCAGCCCGTCGCCCGCCATTGACGACGCGCTGCAGAAGCTGCGTCTGGCGATTTCCAGCCGGCACAACATGGCCGTCACGGTCGGCTACGGCCCCCGTTATCTGCATTCGGTGGGACAGCTTCACAAAGGAGACGCAGGCCGCGGCCTGTTCATCCAAATGACCGGCCCGAACAAACCGGACATCGGCATTCCCGACGAGCTGGACAAGCCAGACTCGTTTCTGACCTTCGGGGAACTCAAGGCCGCGCAGGCCGAAGCGGACCGCCTGGCGCTTCTGGACAAAGGGCGGAAAATCCTTCGCCTGCATTGGAAAAAAGAAGCGGCGGGCGGAATCCGGGCGCTGGCCAAAAGTCTTTAGCCTTCATCAGTCAACGACGTCGATCACCGGGCTTGCGCAATCACGCGGAGAATTTC
>CAZVGQ010000199.1:0-3131 GCA_964626775.1 uncultured Smithella sp.
AGTCCTCGATGTCGGAGAGGTATTCGGTGTAGCTGTCGATCCAGCTGATGGAAGGATAGTGCCGCGCGTCGGCCAGTGTCTTGTCCAGCGCCCAGAAGCATCGCACAAACCGCGAGGTGTGCTGGGTGACGGGCTCCGAAAAATCTCCGCCGGGAGGAGACACGGCGCCGATGATGGTGATGTCGCCGTCCTTCCCCGAGAGCGTTTCCACCAGCCCCGCCCTCTCGTAAAACTCCGCCAGCCTCGTGGCCAGGTACGGAGGAAATCCTTCCTCGGCGGGCATGTCGCCCAGGCGGCTGGCCAGTTCGCGCAGAGCCTCCGCCCAGCGGGATGTGGAATCCGCCATCACGGCCACGCTGTAGCCCATGTCACGGTAGTATTCCGCGATGGTCACGCCGGTGTAAATGCTGACTTCGCGCGCCGGCACCGGCATGTTGGACGTGTTGGCGATCATTACCGTCCGCTCGATCAGCGGCCGTCCGTTTCGTTCGTCCACCAACTTCGGAAAGTCCGTCAAAACATCCGTCATCTCGTTGCCGCGTTCGCCGCAGCCGATGTAAACGATGATGTCCGCGTTGCACCACTTGGCCAGCGCGTGCTGCGTCATGGTCTTGCCGGTTCCAAAGCCGCCGGGAATGGCAGCGGTACCTCCGCGGGCAATGGGGAAAAACGTGTCGATGACCCGCTGGCCGGTAACGAGCGGAATAAAAGGCTTCTTTCTGTTTTTGCTGGGGCGCGGCCTGCGCACGGGCCAGTAGGCGGCAAGCTTTCCTTCGTAGGCGCCCGCGTCCGTATCGATCGAATAGATGGGTTCTTCTATCGTGTAGGCCCCGGCCGGGGCGATGCGGGTCAGCGTGCCGGAAACGCCGGGAGGCACCAGCAGCCGGTGCAGCACCAGCGGGCTTTCCTGAATCTCGCCCAGTACGGTTCCTTCGCCGACCGCTGCGCCGGATGACACAAGCGGTTTGAAATTCCATTTCGCTGCCGCATCGAGGGGAGAGAGCTTGATCCCCTTCCGAATATAACTGCCGCAGGCCTCGGAGATTCCGACCAGGGGCCGCTGAATCCCGTCGTAGATGCTGGCGATCAGGCCCGGCCCCAGAAGAACGGAAAGAGGCCGGCCGTAGGAAATCACCTCATCCCCCGGCTTCAGGCCCGTATTGTCTTCATACACCTGAATGATGGCGACCTCGTCCGAAAGCCGGATCACTTCGCCGATGAGACGGTCCGGTCCGACCTCGGCAATATCGTACATTCGAATCCCCGAAAGCCCCACGGACTTGACAATCGGGCCGTTGACTGAAATCACTTTTCCCGTCAAAATGTTTTCCATGTTCACTCCTGAAAAGCCGCCCCGCGCCGTTTCAGGTCCGCGGGACCGCGGGCAACGATGGAAAGCGGCCGGACCGTTATCGGGCCACAGGTTCCTTCTCCTCCGTCCTGTCCTGCAGAATTTGCAGGACCTTTCGGCGAATCTGCAAAGCCTTCCGGAAATAAATTCTTTCCAGCGTGCGGTTGAAAATGCGTCCCCTATCGGAATCCACCACCAGGCAGCCGCCCCAACCGATGCCGGCATCGGTCTTAATGCGAATCTGCCGATCGCCCCCCGTTGCGCGGAGAGCCTCGTCAATCTCGTTTCCGTAAACGCCGTCGTCCGGTGCAAGCCGCACTTCCACATTCCCCGGAATTTCCGCGGCGGCGCCAGCGGCCGCGTCCATGAGAAATTGCCGGTAGCGCGGATGGCTTCGGATTCCTCTCATCACATCATTCACGATCCGGTGGATAAATTGTTCAACCGTGGTCAGTTTGAGCTTTTTTCTCTCCAGAACGGCTCTGTTTTCCAGCCGGGAAAGCTCCTGATCCATGCGCGCCTGCGTTTCGGCTTCCATCATTTTGCGGAAACGCTCAATCTCCGCGGCATAATCTTCGTCCAGCCGTTTCAGCTCGCGCGCTTCCTTCTCGCGGATTTCGGCAATCATTTCTTCCGACGCCCGTTTGATGGAATTTTCCAGGGAGGTGTTGTCCATAGCCAATCCTTCTCCGTAGGGAACGGTTTAAAACCTTTCCCTACATTGATTTGTCGGTGATGCTCATAACGATATCCCCAGCGCCTCCTCGACGTAGGCCATCACGGATCCGCGGAATCCTTCCGGGTCGTCGATGCCGGGAATCTCTATGACCACCGGGGACGGCCTGCCAAGGTTGATTTCCGTAATGCGCTCACCGAGCCCGGAAGCCAGCGCGCTGGTGATGAGCACGATTCCCGCGTCCTTTTTCCCGGCGATCCTTTCGAGTGCGGCGGCGGCCCGCGAAGGCTCCGCCACGACGCCCTCCACGCCGGCCAGGCGAAAAGCGCTGACGGTATCCATGTCTCCGATCATGTAAATTTTTTCCATATTACAGCTTATTCAGGATCATGATGGCGATAATCAGGCCGTAAATGGCAATGCCTTCCGCCAGCCCCAGAAATACCAGGGTGCGCCCCATCAGCTCCGGTTTTTCGCTCACCGCCCCGATGGCCGCGGAGCCGATCTTGGCCACCGCGTAGCCGCTGGCCAGACAGGCAAACCCCACGGCCACCCCCGCGCCGATGTAAGCCAGCCCGATCGCGTCCGTAAGCGCCTTGACCGGATTTGTCTCGGACGCCCATCCCACGGCCGGAAAGAGACCCCACAGGGCGCACAGGAAAATCGCCCCCATCAGAAACGCCAACCGCCTGCTCCTGGTCATCTCACACCTCCGATGCTTTTGCCGATAGTGTAAACGGGGAAAAGACCACCCCATCTCCTCTGAAAAACTTGCTGAAAAATTCGTAGTATTCGAGACGCATGGACTGAATGCCGCAAATCAGACCTTCAAAGCCGATGATAAAAATATTGCCGCACACGATGATGATGACGGCGCCCGCGGATTTCAGGGACGGATCGGCCATCCCCGCGAGCGTGTAAGTGACAATGCTTAAGCCCGCGTGCGAAAGCGCAAAGGCGCCCACGCGAATAAAAGAAATGGTGTTGGCAAAGAGTCCCAGCGCCATCTCCACCATCTCCATGATCGTTTCAATGATGTATTCCGAAACACTGTGCGGTTTGGGTTTTTCCAAAAACAACACGCCCAGCAGGCCTCTGAGCGAA
>CAZVGQ010000200.1:0-3130 GCA_964626775.1 uncultured Smithella sp.
AATCGCTTCCCAAGCGCCTGCTCAAAGTGATTCTTTCCCGGGAAAGCCAGGTGGTGGCGAGCATCGAAGAGATCCTGCGGCGGGGCCGGGAGAAGAAGATGTTTCAATTTGAGGATGCTTCCTTTACCGCCAACATGATTGTGTATGAATTGTCCCTCCACGCGCTGCGCAACTGGAACATGAAGCAATATTCCAAGGAGGAACTGATTGATTTGCTCGAAACGCATGTGATTAAAGCGGTCACGGCGTAGGACCGTTTCCGCAAGGGGAAAAAACCGGGAGTTGCCTCCCGGTTTTTTTATTTTGTTAAACCAGGTGCTTCTTCTCGATGCCGCGAAGCGCTTTCTCCGCGTCCCGGACAATGCCCTGCACCATGTCATTGACCGAGGGCATGTCGTTGATCCGCTGGGCCACTTCTCCCGCGGCCATGAGCGCCTTTTCTCTGTCGCCCTCATAAACCGCCTTGATGGATTCGATTTCGAACTCGATCAGCGACATGTCCATGCTGGAATAGTCGTCGGGTGTTCCCAGAAAAACGCCGGGGGATTTCTTGAGCGTGTTCTGGGCGTGCTCTTCGCTGCGGGGCGTCTTCAGCCAGCGGGCCGGGCCCACGAAGCCCCGGGCGACCAGCGTTCCACGGTCCTGAGCGGCGACCACGCCTTCTTTCCAGATCTGATGAAAATCACTTTCCTTCGTTGCCAGAAACCTTGTTCCCATCTGCGCGCCGTCAGCGCCCAGAACCAGCGCGGCGGCCAGCGTCCTGCCGTCGCAGAACCCGCCCGCGCCCGCGACCAGCGTGTTTTCGTCGGACACGGCATCCACCACGGCGGGAAGCAGGATCATGGAATGGACCGGCTCCCACGAGGTGTGAAATCCGCCTTCATGGCCCGAAGCGACAATCACATCCACCCCCGCCTTTTTGCAGCGCAGCGCGCCCTTGACGGAAGGAACCACGTGCATCCAGGTGAAGCCCGCGCCCTTGATCTTGTCTTTCCAGCCCACCGGATCGCCGGCGGAGGTGAAGATGACCTTGAAATTGTTCTTCATGTCGGGATTTTCCTCCCGGACCCGAATGGCCGTATCGATCATGATGGTCGAATAAGGCTTGACTTCCGCCGACACCATGACATTGATTCCGAAAATGCCCCCCTTGTCCTTGACCAGGCGGTAGGTGCGCTTCAAAACCTTTTCCATCACGGTGGCCATGTCGTCGTCCATGCCCGCCTCTCCGCTTTCCACGAAAGCCTTGTAAATCCAGGGCTGATCGTTCTTGTTGAAAAGGCCGCTGGTGGAAAGAAGGCCCAGAACGCCGGCATTGGCGGCGGCGACGCAAAGGTTGTTGTTGGAAAACGGGCCCATGCCCGCCTGGATGATGGGGTATTTGATCCCGATCATTTTGCAAAGTCTCGATTGAATCATAAAACATCTCCTCTTTTTTTATAGGGTTGATCTTGGTCTTTCTTTTTACAACGAGCGTTGTGATGATTAATAGGCCGAGCAAGTTTTGTCAAGTAATATTTCGGTTTTATGAGAAGGCTTGTTAAAATTCCTTGACAAAACCATTCCGGATAAATAATACAACACTCGTTGTATAAATAATGAAGCACAAGGACGGTGAAGACTATGAAAACAGGCATGATTCGTGTTCCGAGGGGAGCCTTTCATGTGCGGGATCGGGGAAATGCGGATGGATTCCCAGTGGTTATGCTGCACGGGTGGCCGGAAAGCTCTTACTGCTGGGAGGGCGTGGCGGAATTTCTGGACCCGAATCTGCGCGTGATCGCTCCGGATTTGCGCGGTCTTGGCGACAGTGAGCGCACGCTGGATGTCAAAGCCTATCAGAAGGTGGAGCTGGCCAAAGATGTGATCGAAATCATCGACGCGCTGGGCATTCGGGACTTCTTCCTGGTCGGCCATGACTGGGGCGGCATCGTGGCGCAGGAAATGGCCTTTTTGATTCCCGACCGGATCAAAAAATTCGTCATTCTGAACATTCCTGTCCTCACCAACGTCAAAGGCGCGGAAGAAGTCACCAAGGCCATGATCGCCATGAGATACATTCCCTACTGGTATCAATACTTTCAAATGATGCCGGGCCTGCCCGAAGCCATGATTCGGGGCAAAGAGCGCGAATGGGTCAGCTTTTTCTTCGGTAAAAAGGGCCGGGACGGCGCCATCCCCAGGGAGGCCATCGACGAATATGTCCGCTGCTACAGCATCGAAAATACGCCGGCCACCGGGGCCTCCTATTACCGCTCCATGGCGCTTGACGCCCCCCACTGGGCGGGTCTGGCCGGCAGAAGATTTTCCATGCCTTCGCTCTATATTTACGGCAATGAAGACTCCGTCATTATTCCGGCAAACATCACCCACCTGGAAGACTGCTTTGATTCGATCCAGGTCGAGCAAATCAAAGCGGCCCATTTCCTTCAGGAGGAAAAACCCCGGGAAGTGGCCGAACTGATGAACCGCTTTTTTTAAATAACAGCAAGAACAGGGAAAGCAGGCGGCGGGCTTCCGTCCGTTTTTCCTTAAGGAGAAAACATCATGTCCGGCATCGAATCCAACAAAGATCAGTTTCGGGCCCTGGCCGACAATCCCAACCGGGAGCCGTTTGTCATGCTCAATTTGCTGAAGTTTAAAAAGGAAGGGGGCCGGGAGGCCTACTTTCGCTACATCCGGGAATCCGGACCCTTCGTCGAAGCGGTCGGCGCCAAAGTGGTTTACTTCGGAAAACCGAAAGAGCTGCTTCAGGGAAGCAAGGACTGGGATCTGCTCATGCTCGTTTCCTACCCGTCGCGCAAAGCGTTTTTGGACATGGCCAACAATCCCGATTATCTCAAGGTGCATGAATTCCGGGCCGAAGGCGTGGAGCGGGCCGTGCTCTATGCGACGGATCCCGTAAAATTCAAGGAAATCCTGTCGGAGTAGCAGCGGGCTTTGCAATCCAAACGGGGCGGTTGAAAATTCGCGGCGTGACGGGCCGGTCCTGCAGGAACGGATGACGCAGGTCTGCACATGCCGGTGTGCGCGGGGAGGCCGGAAGGAACCGTCAGGAGGACGTTCACGGATGCCCTGCGTTTTTGCGGGCTCCGTATCCATATTATAGACAGAGGTGAAATTATGACAA
>CAZVGQ010000201.1:0-3129 GCA_964626775.1 uncultured Smithella sp.
TCCTGGCGGCGGACTTCTTTTTTATCGATAAACTGCAGCGGATCAAAATTCTTGATTTCACCCGCGACGCGGGAGGCCATAGCGGATGCGTCAAACCGGGTAATGGGTCCGATGCCGGACTTTCCGGCCACGGCGTTAGCCCAGGATTCCGCGGCGGAGTTGCCCAGCGGAGTCACGGCGCCGAGGCCTGTGATCACAACACGCCTTTTCATTGAACAACCCCCCGCTTACGAATTAATTGATTCCCTTTTTCCGGAGAAAGTCCACGACGTCCTGAATCGTCCGGATTTTTTCCAGTTCTTCGTCGGCGATTTCCACACCGAACGCTTCTTCCATTTCCATGATCAGTTCCACGAGATCCAGAGAATCAGCGCCCAGATCATCAATAAAAGAGGCTTCCAACTTGCACTGCTCCGGTGTGACGTCCAACTGTTCCGTGACGAGTTTTATGACTTTTTCTTCTAATGACATGCATCCCTCCTCGAGCCAAAGATTAGGTTAAAACGATCCAAAGCGCAATCCCGCCTGTCATTTGAAACCGGCAGGGGAAAAACGGCTTGCCCGAAAAATGTTAGTCCATCTTTTCCGCAGGAATCACTTCTCTGCCTTTGTACGTACCGCAATTCGGGCATACACGGTGGGGCATTTTCGGTTCCCCGCACTGCGGGCAAACCGACACAGAAGGCTGTTTCAGGAAATCGTGCGCCCTGCGCATGTTGCGTCTGGTTTTAGAGTGTCTTTTTACTGGGTTTGGCATAGCTTATCCTCTTGATTAAATTAATTTTTTACTGTGAACTTCTTCAGCACCGCCAAACGGTCATCAACCTTTTCCGAGCGGCAGGTGCAGGAACCGGTATTTAAATTGACGCCGCATTGCGGGCATAACCCTCTGCAATGCTCGGTGCAGAGAACCTTCATCGGCGCCAGCAATATGATCTGTTCGCAGATGATCGGCGCCAGATCGATAAAATCCCCTCGATAATAGCTGGTTTCCAGCTCTTCCGCGGAAAGCTCCAACTGGTCCGCTGTTTCCGTTTTTTCCGGGACCAGCGTATAGGCAAATGGTCCGCCCGCGGAAAACGTCGCGGGCTCCAGACAGCGGCTGCATTCCTGGCACATTTGCGCCCTGAGGTCTCCGCGGACATAAATTGTGTCGCCCGAGCGGGTGATCAGACAGTCCACGTCCGCGCTGACCAGTGAAAATTCCGGCAACGCCCCGCCCCCAAAACATCCCTGAAACCAGGCGCTGCCTTCGGAAAAGGTCAGCCGGAGGCCCTCTTCAGGGAGAATGGCCAGATTAATTTTCAAAGAATCAGACATTGAATCTTGCAGCCCTATTATAATAAGCCCAACTCCAATTGAGCGGGGAAGTAAATGATAAAATGATTGTATTGTCAAGCATAATTTGCTTGCCGGAAGGCAAAAGCCGCTTGACAAATGATCCGTCGGCACCCTATAAAAGCGCAAAAATTAAGGGAAACCGTATGACCGCCAAAATTCGCACCCGCTTTGCCCCGTCCCCGACCGGCTATCTGCACATCGGAGGAGCCCGAACCGCCCTTTTTAGCTGGCTTTTTGCCCGGCACAACAATGGTGAATTTGTCCTGAGAATCGAAGACACGGATCAGCAGCGCTCCACGGACGAATCCACGAAGGCGATTCTGGACGCCATGAGCTGGATGGGGCTCAACTGGGATGAAGGGCCGTATTTCCAGGCCCAGCGGGTGGACCTGCACCGTCAGATGGTGCAAAAGCTTCTGGAGGAAGGCAAGGCCTATGTCTGCACCTGCACGCCCGAAGAACTGGAAACCAAAAGAAAAGAGGCTCTTGCAACCGGAAAAAAGCCAAAATATGACGGCACCTGCCGGGAAAAAGGCCTGAAGAAATCACCCGGCTCCGTTGTCCGCTTCCGCGGCACGGATGCCGGCGTTACCGTTGTGGAAGACCTCATTAAGGGGAATATTGTTTTTAATAACGAAGAGTTGGATGATCTGATCATCGAACGCGGCGACGGGTATCCCACGTATAATTTTGCCGTCGTCATTGACGACGCGATGATGAACATCACGCATGTCATCCGCGGCGACGACCACGTCAACAACACCCCGCGGCAGATTCTGATGTATCAGGCGCTGGGGTTTGAAGTTCCGAAGTTTGCCCATGTTCCGATGATTCTGGGATCCGACAAGACCCGTTTGAGCAAGCGACACGGAGCCACCTCCGTCATGGCCTACAAGGAAATGGGCTACCTGTCGGAGGCGCTGGTCAACTACCTGGTTCGCCTGAGCTGGTCGCACGGAGACCAGGAAATTTTTTCCCCCAAAGAGCTCGTCGATCTCTTTTCGCTCGACGCGGTCGGCAAATCGCCCGCCGTTTTCAATCCCGAAAAACTGTTGTGGCTCAACGCCCACTATATCAAGGAAGCCAGCCCGGCGAGGCTGGCGGAAGAAATGAAGCCCCTGTGGCCCGCAGGAGCGGACGTAAGCGATGAATCCTTCGTCCGAAAGATCATCGTGGATTTGCAGCCCCGGGCCAAGACGCTGGTCGAGCTGGCGCAGGCATCGGAATTTTACTTTGCCGGTCAGATTTCTTATGAGGCGGAAGCGGCGCAAAAGTTTCTGACCCCGGAAGTAGCCCCACATTTGAAGTCCATCGCGGCGGCCATTCCGGGTATTGAAGATTACAGCAAGGCAGGCATCGAAACGTTCCTGAAAAGCTTCATCGAGGCCAACGGCATCAAGTTCAAAGCGATCGCCCAGCCCCTTCGGGTCGCGCTCACCGGAAAAACCGTCAGCCCGGGCATTGACGAAGTTATGGTGACCCTGGGGAAAGATCGGGTGGCGCAAAGAATCAACGCGGCCGTGGACTACATCGCCAAGCGGCATTGATCCGGCAGCAGGCAGGACGCGCCGCGGCATGATGCGGCCCTTTGACGCGCGTCGGCGGCAATTTTGCCTTGACATTTTACGGCACTTTGACTAGGTAAGCACGCTCGACTTTCCACTCTTCCCGGAGGGATCGTCCATCGGCGGCGCCCGGAGTTCCAAGCCGCATCGTCCGTATTGAACGCATTTCATGGTCCCATCGTCTAGTGGTTAGGACGCTGGCCTCTCACGCCGGAAACCGGGG
>CAZVGQ010000202.1:0-3125 GCA_964626775.1 uncultured Smithella sp.
AGTTTTGTCATTGCCTGAAGCGAGCCTTAGATTTATACAAAACACTCTCAGGCAGGCGAAAAGGATATCTGGGCAACAGACCGTTCAGAGGTCATACAACGTTTCATCCATGCGGGGCTTTCGCGCCGCGGACTTTCCGACGGTCTTCTTTTCTCCGAACGGATCCTCCGCCGAAAGAAGGTCCCCCATTTCTTCATCGATTTTGTCGGGATCCTCGCCCGCCTCCAGGCGCCGCAGGGCTTCCTGAAAGCCGTCCCCCAGCTTCATCCCGGTGGCATCCGACAATTTGCGCATCAGATTGGCCGCTGCGCGCGGATCGTCCTCCCGAATATTTTCGGCCTCCGCCGCGAGCTGCATCATGGCTTTTTCCATTTTGCTCTCGTCCATACCGCGCAGAGGGTCCGCTTCTTCCCCGTCTTTGGCCTTTCCGGTGATGGCCGAAAAAAGGGACATTCGGCGTGCAAGCTTCATGTTTTTACACCTGGGACAGGAGGGGATTTTGTCGGTATTGACCGATCGGGAAAAGAAATTATAGATGGTGTTGCATTTCCGGCAATAAAATTCATAAATCGGCATATCCATCCCTCCCGGACATTTGATGCTTTTATAAAACATTGTCCGCAAATAATCAACCGCCTCGCAGCAAGCTGTCGAGGGTTGAAATGAACATTGTTATATCGCAGCAAGCTACGGAGAATTAACTCTCGTCCCGCGTGAGCGGGATTCAACCGCTTCGGCGCCTCGAACAATCCCTCATTCTCAATGCCCGGCGACGCGTTCCCGCAAATGCCGGCTTCCGCAATCCATGCCGATCTCATAAGCGGCGCGCAGACGGGCTTCGTCGCGTGTCGTCCGGCCCACATCCAACTCCGCCGGCGGAGCGATTTCGGCCACTCGAACGCCGGGCGGGGGGCAGCGCACAAAGCGCACGGCGCCGTTATAGACATCGGCGCGGCGGCGAAAGGACTTCATCAGCCCGGGATATTTCCGGTAATAAAGGGCAAGCACCATGAGAGCGACCGGACTTTCCTTTTTTACGTAACCCACCGGCCGGGACCGGATGACGGTTATGTCGGTTGCGCCGCGTCGGTGCGCTTCGCGGGCCGGAATGGCATCGACCACGCCTCCGTCGGTCGCCTTTTCTCCGCCGACCTCCAGAACCTTGCGGTAAAGAACCGGAATGGCGCTGGAAACTTTGAGGTAATGCTCGAGGGTGTCCGGCCCGGGGCTCAGATACAGCGCCTTGCCGGTTTCCATGGAGGTGGCCACAATCCGATATTCCTTATTGCGGCGCGAGAGTGTTTCAAAAAGAGCAGTCAAATCCAGCCGATCATGGCGAATGGTTTGTTCCCACATCCAGTCCAGATCCATCAGGTGCCCGCCCCGCAGAAACCGCCAGGGATTAATGAACCGGGAAGACAGCGAATAACGCAGGGTAACCGACAGGTTGCGGTCATGTTGCCCCGCCAGATGCGAAGCCAGGTGACAGGCCCCGGCGGACACGCCGATATACAAATCAAACGGATCAAATCCGGCGCGGCCGAAAGCATGCAAAACCCCCGCGGCAAAAATGCCTCTCATGCCTCCGCCTTCCACCACCAGCGCTGATTTTCTGTTCGGTTCGCTCATGACTGTTTAAAAAAAAGCCCCTTCGTTCGAACGTCGGGGCGTTCCTGAAAAAAACCGCCCCCGAAGGCAAAAGAACTCCGGCCGGCGCTCTTGTGACCAATTACTTCTTGTAGTTGTACCAGCCTTCGCCGGTCTTCTGGCCGTATTTGCCTTCGTTATAGCGCCGAACCAGCTCCGGAATGGGCAGATCCGCAAAGTTGCCCGTCTTTTTAAATTTTCCCATTTCGATGTCATACGCCAGATCGATGCCCGTGAGATCCATCAGGCGGAAGGGGCCCATCGGATGACCGGCGCCGAATACGCAGGCCTTGTCGATATCCTGATAGGAGGCGACACCCATGGCCAGCATCCATTCGGCTTCCCGTGTGATGGCGGCAAAGATGCGGTTGAGAACGAACCCGTCCACTTCCTTGCGAATATGGATGGGTTCTTTTTCGATTTTGCGGCAAAAATCCATCAGAATCTGAGCGGTTTCATCGGACACATGGGGGCCCTGCACCACTTCCACCAGCTTCATCACCAGCGCCGGGTTGAAGAAATGCAAATTGGCAACCTTCGCGGGGCGGCCGGTCACATGGGCAAATTCCGAGCTCACGATGAAGGAGCTGTTGGTGGCCAGAATGGCGTGAGGCGGAGCAATTTTGTCCAGATCGCCGAATACTTTCTTCTTCAAATCGACTCTTTCCAGAACCGCTTCAATGACCAGGTCGGCATTGCCGGCGGCGGCTTTTAGATCGCCGGTAAAGGAGATGTTCCCGCGGGCCGCTTTGGCTGCATCTTCCGTCATTTTGCCTTTCTGCACGCGGCCGGCCAGATAGGTGTCGGCAAATTTTTCCGCTTTTTCCAGAACAGCCGGAATCACATCCGTGCAGACAACCTTGTAGCCGTGGAGAGCGCACTGCAGAGAAATCTGGTGGCCCATGTTCCCCGCGCCGACGACACATACGTTTTTCACATCTTCGATCTTCATGTTTTCCCCTCTCTTTCGATTTATGATGTTATGCAAAAAGCCTGTGAAAAGACAAACCCAACCGCAGCAAAGCAGCGCCTTGAGCGGTCTTCCGCCGTCCGGAAGGCATGGTTGCCTCTCCACGACCCGGCATGTCCAGTAATACAGGGAACGGATGCTCCCCGTTATCGCAAGGCTCCCGCTGCTGTCAAGACAAAAAAGGCCGTCAGTGGACGGGGGAAGCGCGCCGGGGTTTCAGGCGGGGATACAACAGGCCTTCCCGCGTCAGAACCACGACCGGCCATTCCACGCCTCGAATAAAAGCCAGCTGGGCCGGGTAGCTTCCTTCCCGGGGCTGCCAGTGCTGAGGCGTCACAAATTCCATTTTCCACATCGTCCGGCCGTCCATGGAAATTCTCCCTTCAAGAGACTCATGAACATTCGATTCCGCGTCTTTCCATTGACGGACGAAGAGATCGACGGCGCCCTGCCGCTTCACGCCTTCGCGCAGACCTCGGGCGGCGTTCGCGATATGCGGGGCGGTCTG
>CAZVGQ010000203.1:0-3123 GCA_964626775.1 uncultured Smithella sp.
CCCGGAAGGGACGCTCATCTGGGACACGGACCTGGTGCACACGCGCAAGACCGACGCGGCTTTCAAGGCGTTCAACATCCCGGCGACGCGCTTTGCGGAGCAGCTCGGAACCAAGATGATGGCCAACATCGTCATGCTGGGCTTTCTCTCCGCGGTGGAGCCTCTGGTCCATGCGGAAGCGCTCAAAAAAGCGGTCCTGGAATCCGTTCCCGCCGCGACAAGGGACAACAACCTTCGGGCCTTTAACACGGGCAGGGAATACGGCCAATCCATCCTGAAAGGACTGGTCAAGCCTGAACCGGGCAAACATCAGGATTAAAAAGGCGAAAGGAATCCTTCACAAATGGCCGACAAGGAACAGGATGCCCCAAAAGGGAAATTTATCGTCATCGTTGATGAAGACCTGCAGGATCTGGTTCCCGGATACCTGGAAAACCGGCGCAAGGACGTTGAAGGACTGCGGGGCGCGCTCGAGCGGAGCGACTTTGAAGCCATTCGGATTCTGGGTCATAAAATGAAGGGGTCCGGCGGGGGCTACGGGTTTGATGAAATCAGCGAAATCGGCCATGCCCTCGAAGACGCCGCCAAACAATCGCAGGCCGCGAAAATCCAGGAAGAGATCGATCGGCTGCGGTATTACCTGGACCATGTCGAACTGATAATGCCGTCGTAAACCACAGGCCGCGGGCGCGAGCTTTCGGCCGGTCCAGGATTGGGCAGGCCGCCTCAAAACGCTACAGACACACCCTGGAAACCTGCTCGTAATCCGTGATCCCCTGCAGGATTTTTGTAACGCCGTCCATCCGCAGTGTTCTCATGCCTTCCTGAAGCGCAATTTCCGTCAAATGGTCAACGTCCGGGCTCTGCTTGATGGCCTTCTTTACGGCCGCCGTTGCCACGATGATCTCGTGAATCCCGACCCGTCCATAATATCCCTTGCCTTCACAATAATTGCAACCCTGGCGCATCCATAGCGTAAAATCCGCAGAATATTCCGGAAGGCCGTGTTTCTTCGCCCAGACGGGACCGTAGTAATGGATGAGATTTTCATATTCCTCGGGATCGGGATGGTAAGGCTTCTTGCACTTTTCACAGAGCCGCCGGGTCAGTCGCTGGGCGATGACGCCCAGCAAAGCGTCGGCAAAATTATAAACCGGAATCCCCATGTCGATGATGCGCGTTACGGTTTCCGCCGCGCTGTTCGTATGCAGCGTGCTGAAAACCAGGTGGCCGGTCAGAGACGCTTCCAGTGTGATTTTGGCGGTTTCCACGTCGCGCATTTCTCCGATCATGATCACGTCGGGATCGGCCCGCAGGAAAGACCGGAGCGCTTCGCTGAACGTGAAGCCGATTTTGCTGTTCACCTGAACCTGCTTCAGTCCGGCCTGCTGGATTTCCACGGGATCTTCCGCCGTCCAGATGGTAATCTCCGGTTTATTGATGTGCCCGAGAGCCGAGTGCAGCGTGGTCGTTTTTCCGGACCCGGTGGGCCCGACGCACAACACGACACCCTGCGGCTTCGTAATCATACTTTCAAAAGCTTCCAGATTGTGGGGAGAAAGTCCGAGCTCACGGATGGTCACCGGTTTTGACTTGGCCAGGATTCTAAGGACGATATTTTCATTATTTTCCACCGTCGGCGTCACTTCCACGCGGAATTCCACTTTCTCGCCGCGAACGCGCACCATGAACTTGCCGCTCTGCGGCTTCCGGCGCTCCGAAATATCCAGATTGGAGATGATCTTGATTCTCGAGATGATGGCTCTTTTGGACTTCTCCGGAATGAAATACGCCGACTGACAAACGCCGTCGATCCGGAAGCGGACCTTGAACGGTTGTCCCCGCAAGCCGGAATCGAAATGAATGTCCGATGCCCGCTTGTTATAGGCGTCCACGAGGATCCGGTTGACAAGGGCAACGATTTCGGAGTTGATTTCCTGGGTAATTTCCCCTTCGTCTTCCTGCTGTTCGGCATCGTCAATGGCCAGCATTTTTTCGGCGGATTCGGCCTGCATTTCTCCGGGAAGCTTCATCATTGTCTCGACTTCCGACTGCTGGAAAAGAGCATCGATGTCCTCGGGCGCCGCCAGACTAAGCCCCGCGTTGCTTTTCAGTCCGAACAATTTCTTGAGGGCATCCATCAGGCTCCAGTCAAAGGGATTGCACAGAATGAACGATCTTTCGTTCTTCTCGTCGAGCCTGGCCACGACCCGGTTTTCCCGGGCGAAAGAAACGGGAATGACCCCGAGCAGAAGGCTTTCCCGGTCGATTTTGGTGATGACGGGAATGGACAGAAATTCCGAAATCCACCCCGTCATCTGACGCGGGGGAATGCCCATGGGCTCACAGATATTGTAGATGTCCTGGGGCGCCAGTGCGGACAGACGGTCCCGAATGCGGGCGGCCTGTGCAGGCTCCACAAAATTCAGCAAGGATTGTTTGAACTGGGAAAAAATGGCCGGCGGCTGAACGATTTCACCCTTGGCAGCAATCCTTGTTTTCAGCTTCTGCCAGCGGGAGCTGGTCTTGATCTGTTCGTCGATCTTCTTGAGCAGAATGTCTTTTCGAATCGGCTTGGCCAGGTGGTCCGCCGCGCCCACCGCAAAGGCTTTGGCCCGGTTAACTTCATCATCTAAGGCCGTCAGGAAAATCACGGGGATGAACTTGGTATCCGGATTGGACTGCAGTTCAAAACACGCCACATAGCCGTCGATTTCCGGCATCATCACGTCCATCAGAATCAGATCCGGCTGCCGGCTCTGGGCTTCATCAATCCCCTTCTTTCCATCCCCGGCGACGATGACCGAATAGCCTGCCCCGGTTAAAATCTTCTGGAGCAGATTCAGGACATCCGGATCGTCATCAATACAAAGGATCGTTATGTTCGCTTGTTTCGGGACCATTTTGCCTCCTTGGAAAATGTATAACCTGATAGGGTGATTTCTTGTCAAGAAGAAAGAATGTCCCGTTTCCGTAACCGTCAGAAAATAAAAATTTCCTCTTGACAATTCTCCCCTCGCTAGAGTATTTGAAAATCATTGGTTGACTGTCCAATCAAAATATGGATCATCCATCCAATCCTTGCACAACGTCGGATCGTCAACTCCCCGACGCCTGGGTGAA
>CAZVGQ010000204.1:0-3049 GCA_964626775.1 uncultured Smithella sp.
CGGCCTGAATGACCGGGCCGTCGGCCGTGGGATCGGAAAACGGCACGCCGATTTCTACGATATCCACACCGGATTTTTCCAGGCCCAAAACCAGTTCGCGAGTCGCCGCGAGCGACGGATCGCCCGCCGTCAGATAAACGATCAACGCCTTTTCATTTTTGGCGCGCAGCTCTTCAAATTTTCTTTCAATTCGTCCCATCATTTTCCTCACATGGTTTCCATAATCGTCTGGGCGTCCTTGTCGCCTCGGCCGGAAAGACAGATGACCAAAATCCGGTGCTTCTTCATTTTCGGCGCGATTTTCATGGCGTGGGCGATCGCGTGCGAACTTTCCAGCGCTGGAATGATCCCTTCCTGCCGCGACAAATACAAAAACGCCTCAATGGCTTCCGCATCCGTCACGGTGACATACGTCGCGCGGCCGGATTTGGCAAAATACGCGTGCTCCGGGCCCACGCCGGGGTAATCCAGCCCCGCCGCGATGGAATAAGCGTCGCGCACCTGGCCGTTTTTGTCCTGCAGCAGGTAGGTCTTGTTGCCGTGCAGGACCCCGATTCTTCCGCCGGTGATGCTTGCCGAATGCTCCAGCGTGTTCATGCCGCGGCCGGCTGCTTCCACGCCGATCATCTTCACCTTCTTTTCATTGCGGAAGGGATAAAACAGGCCCATGGCGTTGGAGCCGCCGCCCACGCAGGCCACCAGAACATCGGGATTCCGTCCTTCCGCTCTTGCCGTCTGCTTTCTGACTTCACGCCCGATGACCGACTGGAAATTGCGCACCATCATGGGGTAGGGATGGGGCCCGGCGGTCGTGCCGATGATGTAAAACGTGTCCCGCACACTGGACACCCAATAGCGCATGGCCTCGTTCATCGCGTCCTTGAGCGTGGCCGTGCCGCTTTTAACCGGCACCACCTCCGCGCCCAGAATTTTCATGCGAAAGACGTTGGGCGCCTGGCGGCGGATGTCTTCTTCTCCCATGAAGATTTTGCATTCCATCCCGAAAAGCGCCGCCACGGTTGCGGTTGCCACGCCGTGCTGGCCCGCGCCGGTTTCGGCGATGACTTTTTTCTTGCCCATGCGCCGGGCCAGAAGCGCCTGCCCCAGCGTGTTGTTGATCTTGTGCGATCCGGTGTGATTGAGATCTTCGCGTTTGAGATAGATTCTGGCGCCGCCCAGTTCCCGGGTCATCCGGTGAGCAAAATAAAGCGGCGTCGGCCGTCCGGCGTAGTCTCGCCGGTACCGGTCGAATTCCTCCGCAAAGGATTTGTCTTTTTGGACTTTGACGTAAGCCTCTTCGAGCTCCAGCAGAGCGGGCATGAGCGTCTCGGCCGCATAGCGGCCTCCGAAAACGTCAAAGTGTCCTTTTCGATCCGGCAGCGTTTTCATGGTCTGTCCCTTCCAATAAAAATATTTGGTGCTGTTCCGCAGGTTGATGCGGAATGAATGATCCGCATCATGCGCGCGATTTTTGCGGCGTCCTTTTTGCCCGGCTTTTCTTCTACGCCGCTGTTGATGTCCAGCGCGGCCGGCCGGACCTTTTGCAGCGCCTCAAGAATGTTGAATTCGTTCAAGCCGCCCGATAAAATCAGCGGCCCGGCAATCTTCCCGGCCAGGTCCCAGTCGGCCGTTTGGCCCGTGCCGCCGTAAAGTCCGTTGTGGCGGGCATCGATGAGAATCGCGGCGACATCAAAATCGCCGGCCCGCCGGACATCCTCTTTGGTTTGAAGCGCCAGCGCCTTGATGATCCGGTTTTTTGGAAATTGCCGGCAGTAGGCGGGGGATTCGTCGCCATGGAGCTGAATCATGTCAAGGCGGCAATCTTCAAACATGCGCTGAACAATGGATTCCTTTTCGTTGACGAAGACGCCGACCTTAACCAGATGAGCCGGCAGTTTGTCCGTGATCTCCGCAACCTTTTGGGGATTGATGAAGCGCGGCGACGGCGGATAGAAAACAAACCCCACCGCCGCGGCGCCGCTTTCAGCCGCGGAGAGCGCATCTTCAATAGTTGTGATGCCGCAAATTTTCACCTGCATGACGATTCCCTCCCCAGAAACGATCGCAATGCCCGGCCGATGTCCGGCGCGGTCACCAATGCTTCGCCGATGAGAAAAGACGAAATGCCGGCGTTCATCAGATGTTCGATGTCGGCGCGGCTTTTGATGCCGCTTTCCGCTACGACCAGGTGACCCTCCGGAATCCTTTTTATGAGTTCGCAACTGGTGCGAATGTCCGTCACGAACGTATCGAGATTGCGGTTGTTGATGCCGATGATCTTGGCTTTTGCCGCAAGCGCATCATCGAGCTCCGCCTCTGTATGAACCTCGACCAGCGGGGTTAAGCCCAGTTCTTCGGAAAGGGCGATGAATTCGGAAAGCCTCGATCCCAGCACATGGCAGATCAGCAGAATCGCGTCCGCGCCGACGGCTCTCGTTTCGTAAACCTGAAGCGGATCGATGATGAAATCCTTGCGCAGCAGCGGAAGCCGAACTCCGCGCTGAATTTGCATCAGATCTTTTTTATGGCCCATGAAATAGGTTTCATCGGTCAGAACGGAAATGGCCGCCGCGCCGTTTTGCTCATAGATCCCGGCGATCGCCGCCGGTTCGAAAGTCTTCACCATGCGTCCGCGCGAAGGCGAGGCGCATTTCACCTCGGCGATGACGGCGCAGTCACGGCCGCCGAGAGCCGCGCGGAAATCCCGGCAGGGTTCACGCTCTGCGATTGCATCGCGAAGACGCTCAAGCGTCGTCTCCTTTTTGAGACGGGCCACTTCCTCTTTTTTGGTTTCAACAATCTTGTCTAAAATCATTTCGTCCTCGTTTTTTCTCCCCTTTTTTCACCCTCTCCCTAACCCTCTCCCATCAAGGGAGGGGGAATGAATCTGCAATTCATGATCGCCGCCGCTAAACCCTGACATTCTCCCGTCAAGGGAGAGGGAATTAACTGTTGGTCATCTCAATGAGCGCCTGAAGTTTTTTTACCGCCCGCCCGCTGTCGATGCAGTCGGCGGCGATTTTCACGCCCTCCTGAATATCGGCCGCTT
>CAZVGQ010000205.1:0-3025 GCA_964626775.1 uncultured Smithella sp.
CTCACGGGCCTGCTGGAGTCGGCGTCCGATTTGTTCGTAGGCTTTCATAACGGATTTGCCTTACGGTAATTTTTCAGTTTGCCCGGCGGTTGTTTTGCCAAAAGATGGAACCCGTTCGGGAGAATGAATCTTCAACGGGAAATCGCGTGACCCGCAGGGCCGGTCCTTTGAAAGATCGACCCTGCGGGACCGAATGGACAAGAAATCATTTCCCCTTGAAATCCGGCGGACGTCTTTCTAGGAAAGACATCATGGCTTCTTTCAAGTCTTCCGACATCAGCAGGATGGCATTTTTCTGGACGGCCAGCGCCATGCCCTCGTAAACATTCACATAACGGCTGAAATTGAGAACTTCTTTGGTGTATTTGATGCCCAGCGGCGCGTTGGCGGCAATCTGTGCGGCCAGTTTCTCGGCTGCGGCCATGAGGCTTGCCTGATCCGCATAAATGCCGTTTAGGAGACCCGTTTTCTCGACTTCCCGCGCCGTGTAGTTGGCTGCCGTGTAGGCCATTTCGCGGGCAAAGCCCTGGCCGACGATTTTCGGCAGTCTCTGCAATACGCCCATGTCCGCGACCAGGCCGATGGCGGCTTCTTTCAGGCAGAAGACCGCATCTTCCGTGGCCAGCCGTATGTCGCAGGCGGAGATCATATCCAGGCCGCCCCCAATGCATTTTCCGTGAACGGCGGCAATGACCGGTTTGGGACATTCTTCAATAAAATTACAGCAATCAAACAAAGGCTGAGATTTTCGAATCACGTCCAGGACAACCTTGGCCTGGTTGCTTGCGCCGGCGGCCGCTTCCTTTAAATCCAGCCCTGCGCAGAAAATGCGCGCCTTGCTGCAGAAGATGATCGCCCGCACGTCGTCATTGGCGCCCAGTTCACGGAAGACCGAGGCGATTTCCGAGGCAAATTCCAGATTCAGAGCATTGAGCGCTTCGACGCGCGCCATGGTAACCGTGGCCACATAATTTTCGATTTTCAGATCAATGTATTTGTAGGTCATATCCTTTTTCTATCCTCCTTGGGGATGATGGTTGCATTCGTTGCGATTTCATACGCTAAAAGAACGGATTTGTCTATCCGCAGTTCTACTTTTTCTTTTTGAGAAAGCGCTCCAGGCGGTCCAGTCCTTTCCTGATATTTTCCAGGGACGTGGCGTAGGAGAAGCGCAAAAAACCCTCGCCCCCGCTGCCGAAATCGATGCCGGGCGTCACGCCGACTTTTGCCTTTTCCGTGATCCGGAAAGCCTCCTGATATGAGTCGGTAAAAAATCTGCGCCCGTCGGCGAACACGTAAAACGCGCCGGTGGGTTCAACATGGATCACAAAACCCATATCCGTCAGGCGAGCCAGCATGTAGCGGCGTCGTTCGTCGTAGGTCCGGATCATCGTCCGGACAGCCGTCTTCGTTTTTGAAAGCGCCGCGATTCCCGCCCACTGAATGAATCCGCCCGCCGAAATCATGAAATTCTGATGAATGCGCTGCATGACCGCGCTGAATTTTTTGGGAAAGATCAGGTAGCCCAGACGCCAGCCGGTCATCGCGTAGAGTTTGGAAAAGCCGTTGATGACAAAGGCCCGGTCGGTAAACTCCAGGATGGAGTGCGCCCGGTCCCGATAGACCAGCCCGTGGTAAATTTCATCGGAAATAATATAAGGCGCGTCAAACCGGGCGATGTCCTGCAGTTGTTCCCCGCTCATGACAATGCCGGTTGGATTGCACGGGGAATTGATCATGATCCCCTTGGTTCGTTTGGAAATCTTTTTGGCAATGTCTTTGTGCCGGTATTGAAATCCTTCTTCCGGATAGGTTTGAATTTCCCGGAGCTTGCCGCCGGCCGCCCCGATGAAATTCTGATAGCAGGGGTAGCGCGGGTTGGAAACAATGACTTCATCGCCGTGATCCAAGAGCGCGAGCATGGCAAACAGCAGAACCGGCGATGTTCCGGTGGAGATGAGGACCTGGTCGGGCGTGATGGATACGCCGTACTCCCTCCAATAGAAATCGCAGATCGCCTGCCTGAGCTCGAGGAGCCCCAGGGCGTGCGTGTAGCGGGTTTTGTTGTTTTTGAGCGCAACGATGGCCGCGTCGATGACTGCTTTCGGCGTCGGAAAATCCGGCTCGCCCACTTCCATGTGGATGATGTGTTCGCCTTTTCGTTCCAGCTCTTCGGCTTTGGCCATGACATCCATGACGATAAAAGACGTGAACCCGGATGCGCGTTTTGAAATCATACAGTCCTCTTCTTCATTAATCGTAGGGAACAGTCGCGACTGTTCCCTCCCTCTCTATGGTGATTGTCTGAATTTTTCAACTTCCTTTTTACGGCGAGTTCGGGAGAAGCCGCTTTTCGCCGCAGGTTCCCGCTCCAGCCGTTTGTGATGCATTATTCTCCACCCGGTGAGGAGATATGCCCCGTTGCGCCTCCACTGGGGAAAAGGATTTTGACGCCGGGGAAAAACCTTCCATCATTTCGCACCAATAGCCGCCGCGCCTTTTCGCTTAAAATGGCATGTTCGTTGCTGTATCGCGGGCAACAAAGAGGCTCTGAAACAGGGCTTACTAAAAAGATCACAAGGAGGAATTTCAGATGAAGCGTTTGGTACTTTTAGTTGTTGCGTTTGTGTTTGCATTGAGCATGACCGCGGTAGCCGCCGACAAGGCCGCCCCCGCAGCCGCCCCCGCCGACAAGGCGGTAGCCGCCGACAAGGCGACCCCGGATGCCGACAAGAAGGCTGATGTAAAGAAGCCCGCAAAGAAAGCAAAGAAAGCAGCCAAGAAGGCAAAGAAGGCCGAAAAGAAGGCTGAAGAAGCAGCCCCCGCTGCACCGGCCGCTCCCGCAGCGAAGTAAGCTTTCCAGCGGAAAGAACACGAAAAAGGGACGGGTTTTCACCCGCCCCTTTTTTTGTTGGAAAGAGACCTTTGAAAAACGTCATTTCGAGGAGCGCGAGCCTAAGCCTGATGTCAAAATGGGTATAAGCATAGGTAAAGTGTTGCTACTTAGCCCCCATTTTTAAAATTT
>CAZVGQ010000206.1:0-3023 GCA_964626775.1 uncultured Smithella sp.
CCATTTTTTATCCGGTCGTCCTCACCCTGGGTTTTGACCCGATCTGGTTCGGCGTGATCATCGTCGTCGTCGCGGAAATGGGCGTCATCACGCCGCCGGTGGGCATCAATGCCTACGTGGTGGCCGGCGTCGCCCGCGACGTGCCGCTTCATGTTGTCTTCAAGGGTTCTTTGAATATGCTCTACGCGATGATTGCGCTGGCGGTCTTGTTGATGGTCTTTCCGCAGATCGCAACCTTCCTGCCGCAAATGCTGAAGTAATGGAATTGTCTCCATTCTTCCTGCCGAACCCTGGAAGATGTTCAGATTCGGCTTCCCTTTTTCATTCAGGAAGTGTACAGACACAGACGTCTGCATTCCTGTCCCGGATACAGACCGCCCGTGAAATTTGAAGATTTAAAAAACCAAAAACCCGGCCAACGGCCCCAACCCCATTGGTTTAATCCCAGGGGTGCAGTCCATTAATCGAGGAACTCATATGACAAAGAAGTTTTTTCTAAAAATGGTTTTCAGCCTGCTTTTGATAGCGGTGATATTCGGCCTTGCGCCGCAGGACATTTTTGCGCAAGACAGGATGGGCGCAAGGGGAGGCAGAACCATCCCGATGGACCGGCCCGCGGTTGCCGCCCCCGGAGCCAATGCAGAAGCGGCCTCTCCGACGGCCCAAGCCACGGCGTCCCCCTCCGGAAAGACCTGGTTTGGCGTAACCGTTCAGCCGGTCACGGGAAAAGATATGCGGATCATGCATATGGAATATGGAAGGTGGCCGGTTGTTTTTGTTTCAGAAGTAGTCAAAGAAAGTCCGGCGGAAAAAATGGGCATCCGGCTCAACGATATTATTCTTTCCGTCAACTACAAGGACATCAAAACGCCCGGCGAGTTTCAGGATGCCGTTGCCGCTTTCAATCCCGGAGATAAAATCGTTCTGCTGGTCGCGCACATGGGCGAGAAAGCGCAATACATCTCCGGAACGGCGGGACATCCCCCGGGAGGGGCTGCAACCGCAACGACCGCGAAGCCTGTCGCGGCGGAACCCGCCGCCGTCACGGCTGCCGATATAGCCGCCAAAATTTTCGCTCCCACAGGCAGCGACACGATCAATGCAATCCGTTGCTCCCCTGACGGCAAATACCTCATTTCCGGCGGGGGGTACAAAAAAGATTCCCTGAATCTCTGGGATATTTCCGCGGGTAAAAAAATCCGCGCGTACAGGGGACATACCGATGCCGTAAACGCCGTGGCTTTTTCTCCCGACGGCAAACATATGCTTTCCGGAAGTTTTGATAAAACCGTGAAATGCTGGAGCGTTGCCGCGGACAAAGAGCTATGGACCTTTTCCGGACATGCGGCGTTGATTCTGGACGTCGCCTTTTCTCCGGATGGGAAATATGCCGCTTCAGGCAGCAGGGATAACACCGTCAAACTCCTGGACGCTGCTTCAGGCCGGGAAGTCAGAACCTTTGCGGGGCACACGGATGGCGTCAAATCCATCGTGTTTTCACCGGACGGCAGATACCTTCTTTCGGGGAGCTTTGATAAGACGCTGATCCTGTGGGATGTCCAAACCGGCGACAGGATACAGACCTTCGAAGGACACCAGTGGCAGATTGCCTCTGTTGCTTTTTCTCCGGACGGCCGGCAGATTTCCTCGAGGAGCGGAGATCGGGTCGTTAAAAGCTGGGATGTCGCCACAGGCCGTGAGATCAGGACATTTACCGCGGATGACGTCAATTCCGCCGGGGCGAAAAGCGGCTCGCAGGGAATACGGGCTGGAGCCTTTTCCGCGGATACACGCCGCATGCTTACCACAAAGTCTTTTGGCGGCACTATTTCACTCTGGGATATGGATTCCGGCAGGATCATGAAGAAGTTTGCCGGTCACCTGGGGAATGTCCCTGCCGTAGCCTTTTTACATAATGAGCGATATTTTCTTACCGGGGGACAAGACGGCGCGATAAGGATTTGGGACATCGATGCCGGCAGGGAAATCGTCCAGTTCGTCAGTTTAAAAGACGGCGAGTGGATCGTTCTCACGCCCGAAGGCTATTACAATTCATCCCTGAACGGCCATAAATATCTCCACATCAAAGTGGGCGGCAAGGTCTATGGAATCGACCAGTTCTACGATGTTTTTTACCGCCCGGACATCGTGTCGGCAAAGCTTAAAGGCGAGGACATCAGCAGCCTGGTCAGCCTCACGATCGACGAGGCGCTTAAAAATCCACCTCCCGCGGTTGAATTTACAACCATGCCGCCGCAGACCGACTCGCCAAAGGTCAAGGTATGTTATCAGGCCAAAAGCATGGGCGGCGGCATTGGTGAAGTGCGCCTGTTCCACAACGGAAAACTGGTTCAGTCCGACGGATATTACCGGGAGGCTGCCAAAACGACGGTCGGGACGCCCCAGCTTGCTTCGTTAAACAGCCAATCCATCTATGCCGGCATGAGAAGCGTCATCATCAAAACCAAAACAGACGCATCGCCGATCACCGGAAAATCGAAAGGCGATGTCTTTGAAGACTGCCGGGAGATCGACGCTATTGCCGGCGAGAATGAAATCAGCGTTTCCGCCTTCAACGGCGGCAACACGGTCCAGAGCTATATGCAAACCGCCACATTCCACTCCGGGGTCAAAACCGAAGCGCCGCATCTCTACATCCTCTCCGTCGGGATCAACCAGTACAGAGACAGCAGCATCAATCTTCGGTACGCCGTTAAGGATGCCACGGAACTGGAGGGAAAAATCAGAGTTCAGTCGGCCACGCTATATAAGCCTCAAAATATTCATGTTATGCTTTTGACGGACGCGCAGGCCGGCAAGGCCGGCATCATCGGCAAAATTCATTCTCTGGCCACGGCCGTCCAACCCCAGGATAGCTTTATCCTTTTTGTGGCCGGCCACGGCGTCCTTTTGCAGAACCAGTATTACATGCTCACCCATGATTTCAATGGCCAGATCAATGAAGAAGGCATGATCAGCTCCAACGAAATTGTGGAAATGTCAAAGAAGATTAAAGCCTTAAG
>CAZVGQ010000207.1:0-3023 GCA_964626775.1 uncultured Smithella sp.
AGCGGCTCCACCGCGGAGAGAAAGCCCAGCATGACGATGTTGGCCATCATTTTGGTTCCAAGCTGCTCGGCAAAGCGCGTGGCCGGAATGTTGAACGATTTGAACGCTGCGTCGGTTTTGCGTGTATGCACCAGGTCGGTGTCCCAGATGAGCGTCCCTTCCGGGCGCAGAGACTTGATGTTTTTCGTATAGGCTTCCTGGCTCATACAGACCAGGATTTCCGGCTCCTCCACGCAGGGGAAAAGGATTTCCTCGCTGCTGATGATCACCTGGCTGGAGCAGGCGCCGCCGCGGGCTTCCGGCCCGTAGTTCTGCGTCATCGTGGCGTGTTTATGATCGTAGAGCGTTGCCGCTTTTCCCAGAATGTCCCCGGCCATGACAATGCCCTGTCCGCCGAAACCGGTAATCAGAATGTGTCTCTCGCGTTTGTCCGGCATGGTCTTCACCGCCCTTTCTGATGATCGGGATGCATGGCGCGCCACTGCGGCAGGTTGAGGCGATTGACTTTTTCGTAGTGGTCCATGAACGTGGGCCGTTCAATATCGACAAATTTGCCCACCACAATTTCCCGGTCGATGTCCACGACGGCTTCACTGGGGTCGATATCACTGCGGATCACGGAGCGGCCCTGATAGAATTTCATCATTTCCAGCGCGGTGCCCATGCGGTTGCGCCGGCCGAAAGAGGACGGGCAGGGGGTAATCACTTCGACAAAGCTGAAGCCCCGTTTTTCCAGCGCCTCGCTGATGGAACTGCGCAGCGACCGGACCTGCATGGCCGTCCATCTGGCCACGTAGGTCGCTCCGCAGGTGGCGGCCAGATCGCACAGGTTGAAAGGCTCTTCCGGCGAGCCGTTGACCGTGGTTGTGGTCTTGGCGCCCAGCGGCGTGCTGGGGGCCTGCTGGCCGCCCGTCATGCCGTAGTTGAAATTATTGACGCAAACGACGGTCATATCCATGTTCCGGCGCGCGGCGTGGATGAAATGATTTCCTCCAATGGCAAACAGGTCGCCGTCTCCGGAGACGATGATCACCTTGGTGTCCGGCTTGGCCAGTTTGAGTCCGGTGGCAAACGGAAGCGCCCGGCCGTGCGTGGTATGAAAAGAATCCAGGCGGATGTAGCCGGCCATTCGCCCCGTGCAGCCGATGCCGGAGACCATGGCAATGGTGTTGGGGTCCCAGCCGGTGTTTTTGATCGCGGCGAGCACGGCGGAAAATACCGTGCCGATGCCGCAGCCGGGGCACCAGATGTGGGGAATTCTTTCCGTGCGCAGCAATCCATCCATGGGATGGGGCGGAACATTCTTGACGGCTTTTGCTGTGGTCATAGGTCCTTTCCTGCTTCAGAAAACAAAGGTTGCCGCCCCTTGTTTCTGAAGGTTTCTTTATGGTCTGTCTTTTGCCGCTTTGGCAACCGCGTTCAAAATCAGCCCCGGGTGAAGAATTCGGCCGCCGAAATTGGACACCAGAGACACCGGGCAGGCGCCTCCAGCGGAGCGCTCCAGCTCCAGCACCATCTGGCCGCCGTTGATTTCCGCCATGATCATGGCCTTTGTCCGGGATGCGACGCCGCGGATCAGCTCTTCGGGGAAAGGCCAGATGGTATCGAGCTTGATCAGGCCCGCCTTGATGCCTTCGTTGCGGGCGTTGCGGACGGCCTGCATGGCGGAGCGCGCGCTGATCCCGTAGGAAACCACCACGACATCGGCGTCGTCGAGATACAGGTTTTGCGTGCGGATGATTTTATCCCGGTTCTTTCGTATTTTGTCGACGAGCCGCGTGATCATTTTTTCCTGCGCTTTGGCGTCCATGGCGGGGTAGCCCCGGTCGTCGTGCGTCAGTCCCGTGACATGAACCCGGTAGCCGTCGCCGCAATTGGCCATCGGCGCGATTCCGTCGGCGTCCGCCTCGTAGGGCAGGTAATCTTCCCGGGAAACGGTCGGCTTGCGGCGGTTGACGATTTCAATGTCTTCCTCCTGCGGAATGATGACGCGTTCGTTCATGTG
The DNA here is from genome assembly GCA_964626775.1 of uncultured Smithella sp. Taxonomy (GTDB): domain Bacteria; phylum Desulfobacterota; class Syntrophia; order Syntrophales; family Smithellaceae; genus UBA8904. The sequence continues at coordinate 2,006 of CAZVGQ010000207.1, forward strand.
TCCGATCGTCTCATCGGCCAGAAGAATGACGGGCAGGCGGTAGTATTCGCTTAGGTTGAAGGCCCGGATGGTAAAATCGAACATTTCCTGCGGGCTGGACGGGGAAAGGGCGATGATTTCGTAGTGCCCGTGCGAACCCCAACGCGCCTGCATCATGTCCCCCTGGGCCACCAGCGTCGGCAGTCCCGTGCTGGGGCCGGCGCGCTGCACATTGCAGACCACGCAGGGCGTTTCCGTGCAGATGCCCAGACCGATATTTTCCATCATCAGCGAGAAGCCGGGCCCCGACGTGCTGGTCATGGACTTGACGCCGCCCCAGCTCGCCCCCAGAATGGCCGCCATGGAAGCGATTTCGTCTTCCATTTGGATATAGATGCCGCCGATTTCAGGCAGACGGCGCGACATGGATTCGGCCACCTCCGTGGCGGGCGTAATCGGATAACCGGCAAAAAAACGACAGCCCGCGGCCAGTGCGCCTTCGCAGCAGGCCTCGTCGCCGTTCATAAAATGTGTTCCTGTTCTTACTTCTTTAGCAGTCAAAGCCACTCTCCTTCTACGACTCACTCTTCGAAATCATCATACTCCATGCTGTAAATCGCAAATTCCGGACAAAGAATTTCACAGAAATGGCAGTTGACACAACGGGTGGTGTCCACCACTTCCGGTGGATGGTACCCTTTCTTGTTGAAAACGGAGGAGAGGCGAAGAACCTGCCGGGGACAGTTGGCGATGCAAAAACCGCATCCCTTGCAGCGGTCTTCAATCACGATCACCTGCCCCATTTTCTTTTTCCGGCGGCTGATCTCATCCGTCTGACTGATAGGATATTTTTTTGTTTTCTGCATGAAAGTTTTATTTCACCCGCATATTTGTTGCTGTGCGGGGCATCCCGCCGGATGGATTGAATTTGCTTGATGATCGGGGAAGCCCAGGTCCCTGAAGTGCCAAACTCCATCTTGCGCGCACCAAGGTGCAAAAAGGGCATTATAGGAATAAGAAAGCGCTGTCAAGAAAAAAC
>CAZVGQ010000208.1:0-3020 GCA_964626775.1 uncultured Smithella sp.
CGTACCAGCGCTGAACGCTGTTTTCGAGGCGGTAGTAGTGCAGGATGTAGGCGGCCGAAAGGATCAGAAGCAGGGCGGTGATCAGAATATACGGCGCTGTGAAATGAAGGAGCGTCCATCCGAAGGCCAGGAGAAAGAAAAGACAGACAAACATCATCGTGATCAGATGGGCCAGTCGCTCCTGCTGCACCCAGGATATCTGCTTGTCGTGATAGACCAGCAGTTCGGCAAGCGTTTCTTTTTCCGGATGGCCCGCCAGCAATTCCCTGACATAGGTTTCATGCCGCGCGATATAGTCGATCATTCCTTGTCTCCCTCTTTTTCGTCCGTCGCTTTTGCATAGACCGCTTCGGTTTTATGGGTTTGTTCTTCCCGCGCCGCCGCATATTGGCCTTCGCGGGCGGCGGGGTCCTGACGGTAGTAATTTTTCAAAACCCGGTACAGCTCCGGCGCGGCCCTCCTCATGCGCGGCGGCTGGTCAAAAAAATGTTCCGTGGCGACGGCGAAAAATTCGGCTTCATCTTTCGCGCCGTATTGGTCCAGGAATGTCCGTTTTCCTCTTTCCACATTCTTCAGGAGCTTCCGGTACTCGCGTGAACAGGTTTTGACCCAGTCGCGGTATTCCGCGCGGTCTCTCAGCCGGGGGGTGCCGTCCGCGACGCCATCCTGCATATCCAGTTTATGGGCGAATTCATGATAAACCACGTTGTAGCCGTATCCGGCATAACGGATGCTTTCGCGAACGGCGTCCCAGACAAGGATGATAGGGCCCTGTTCGAAAGCCTGTCCGCTGATGGGGCCCTGGGTTTCCAGCGGCGCGAGCGCGGTTTCAAAAAAACCGATCTTTGGTTCGGGAAGGACCCGTTCGGAAGGATAGACCAGGATGGATTCAACATTTTCGTAGTCGCCGCCGGGAAGGTTCAGAATCAGAAGACAGGCCATGGCGGAAATGGTGACGCGAATTTCGTCCGTGAGCTCTAGGCCGCCGCATCCCTCCCAGTTTTTTTCAGCCATGAACACGGCGATCCGTTCGCGAAGACGCCTTTGCTCGTCTACATCAAGCATTTTGTAATGCGTAAGGCTGCTGCGGATGATGGCTTCCCATTCGAAAGGAAAAGGCGCCTCCAGGATTTTCCGCCGTCGTTTTTTCGCCAACCAGCCAAACATCGCGATCCCCCGTTCAACCGTTGCCTTTGTATCATAAAAACATCGATATGAAAAACGGCGGTTTACCGTTGAACCAAATGCCGGGCGGCGGTATAGTGCGGCAGGGGCGGGGAAGGTTATGTACAATCTGCTGGCTGATGCGGTAATCATCATTCATTTTTTGTTTATTCTTTTTGTCGTCGCGGGCGGCCTGCTTACCCTTCGCTGGCCGCAAATGGCCTGGCTGCATCTTCCTGCCGCCTGCTGGGGGGCCATAATCGAATTTGCCGGATGGATTTGTCCGCTGACCCCTTTGGAGAATCATCTGCGCCACTTGGGCGGTGAAACGCCCTACACGGGAGACTTTGTTGTTCGCTATCTGGTTCCGGTGATTTATCCGGCGGGACTCACCGCCTTTACCCAATATATTCTCGGCGGACTGGTCATCGCTCTCAACCTGTTGATCTACGGCTATGTTTACTACAGGCGTTCCTCATGCAGGCGCCATCGTCCATGACGGGCATCAAGTTATAAAGGTGAAAGATGTTGATAAGATAGGCGCCATCTGGTATCCAATTATCATGCAAACTCCGTTTCGTCTTCATGATTTCATTCTGGTTGTCGTGGTGATCCTATCCATGACCGTCGCGATTCTTTTTCCCGATTTCGGCGCCCGTTTTCAGGCGCTTCCCGTTTACTGCCTGATGATCAATTTTTTTCTGAGCTACCTGTCGATGGATCTGGCGGATGTCTGGAAAGCCCTTCAAGGCCACATTCGGGAGATTTTCGCTTTTACGGCTCTCAAGCTCGCCGTTTTGCCGGTGGCCCTTTACGGCGTCTTTTATGTGGCCGCTCCGGATTATGCGATAGCCGCCCTGCTTTTGACGGGCGTTTCCACCGGCGTGGTTTCGCCGATGATATCGAACATGGTCAAAGGCAACTCATCGCTGGTTCTGGTAATGGTCTTCATCACCTCTGCCCTTGCGCCGTTTACGCTGCCGGTGCTCATCAAGATCGTGATCGCGAAGGAGGCGGCGATATCTTTTTTGGCCATGTTTCAAATGCTGGCGATGGTAATTTTTGTTCCTATTGTGATCGTGGAAATTATTCGATACCTGCTGCCCAGGCTGGTTGCGCCGATTCTGAGGATTCAGTTTCCCGTCGCCCTGCTGATGTTTGCCCTGATCAACCTTGGAGTGTTTTACCGCTGGGCGCCTTTTTTCAAAGAAGAACCATCCGTGATTATCATGGCGACCGCAGTCGTATTTGTCCTGGCGGCGATTTACTGCGCGGTTGGAATCTTTTTCTTCCGGAGGGGGCCCCTGCACAATCATCTGGCCGGAGCGGTCATGCTGGGGAACATCAACAACGTGCTCGTGATCGTCTTTTCTTCCCGTTTTTTCGGCCCCGTCGAGCCGCTGGTTGCCGCCATGTACATGATTCCCTTTTTTGTCCTCGTGATTCCCCTGCGCTATTACCGGTACCGGAAAATCAGGGCGGGAAAACATAAATTGTAAGCAATGGATATGATTAATCTTTTGTTCAGTTCAGCCCTTGGGCTGAACATCACTCTTCTTATGGAATCTAAAGTTACTGGAATCTAAATTTTCTTGACAAGAGTGAACGGGCAGTTCAACATCCTTTCACAGGTCCTCATCGTCTGGCAGAAAAACATTGCCTTTCAGCGTAAGGATCAGACAAAAGGCAATGGATTCATTCGGAGGTTATGGTGATGAAAAAAATGCTATTGAGCCTTGTTGTTATATTTTGTTTTGTTGCAGCGTCGATAGCCGCCGACACGGCGCCCGTCAAGCTTCCACCGCCGGATACAAAGGGCGGAAAGCCGCTGATGCAGTGCCTGAAAGACCGTAAGA
>CAZVGQ010000209.1:0-3019 GCA_964626775.1 uncultured Smithella sp.
AGCCAGTCAATGTAATTGCGGACCACCGTCGCCTCCGCGGACATGGGCGCCATCATCTGCAGTTTCTTGATTTCCTGGCGAACCTTTTTGGACGCTTCCTCGGAAAGCTTCTTCTGTTTTAGGCGCTTTTCCAGCTCCGCGATCTCATTTTTAAAATCGTCCTTTTCGCCCATTTCCTTCTGGATGGCGCGCATCTGCTCGTTGAAGTAATAATCCTTCTGCGTCTTTTCCATCTGCTTTTTGACGCGCCGCTTGATTTTTTCCTCCACCTGCAGAATTTCAATTTCGGAGAGCATCAACGAATAAATGGCCTCCAGCCTCTCGCCGATGCTGAAGATTTCCATGATCCGCTGTTTGTCTTCCAGCTTGACGTTCAGATGCGTCACCACAACGTCGGCGAGTTTGGAAGGATCTTCAATCCCGGCGATCGTTCCCATCATCTCCACGTGGACTTTCTTGCTGAGTTTCAGATAAAGCTCAAAGGACTCCTTGATGCTGCGCATCAGCGCCTGTTTCCGTACGTCATTCGGATCATCATCCACATCGTCGATGTCGGCGACCCGAACGAGAAAGAAATCGTCGTTTTTGACATATTCCAGGATCGCGCCGCGCGCCTTGCCTTCCACCAGCACCTTCACGGTTCCATCCGGCAGGCGCAAAAGCTGGATGATGATGCCGATCGTTCCAACCGAATAAATATCCTCTTCGGAGGGGTCGTCTTTCTTCGCGTTTTTCTGGGCCACCATGAAAATTCCTTTTTCATACTTCATGGCGGATTCCAGCGCGGCGATGGACTTTTCCCGCCCGACAAACAGCGGCACAATCATGTGCGGGAACACCACCACGTCGCGAAGCGGCAACAGCGGAATGATGTTTGTTGTATTTTTAAGCGTATCGTCTTTTTCTTCGGTCATTTTTTCTTCCTGCGCCGTACGAAATTATGCGGATTCAGATTTCTGATCGTAGATCAAAATCGGCTTTTCCTTGTTGAGCACCACTTCCTCGCTGATCACACATTCCTTGATGTCCCGCTGCGACGGAATATCATACATCACTTCCAGCATGGTGTTTTCCAGAATGGAGCGCAGGCCCCGCGCGCCGGATTTCCTCTCCATGGACAGTTTGGCCACGCAGCGCAAAGCGCCGTCCGTAAACTTGAGATTCACGTTTTCCAGCTCAAACAATTTCTTGTACTGTTTGATGATGGCGTCTTTGGGTTCCATCAAAATGCGAACCAGCGCCCCCTCTTCCAGATCATCCAGCGTGGCGATGACGGGCAGGCGTCCGATGAATTCGGGAATCAGGCCGAATTTGAGCAGGTCTTCGGACCGGACTTCCGCCAGAACGTCCCCGATTCTTTTTTCCTTCTTGCTTTTGATCTCCGCGCCAAACCCCATGGTGTTGGTGCCGATGCGTCTGGAAATGATCGTCTCCAGGTCGTTGAACGCGCCGCCGCAGATAAACAGGATATTGGTCGTATCCACCTGAATGAATTCCTGCTGAGGATGCTTCCGGCCGCCTTTGGGGGGGATATTGGCCATGGTTCCTTCCATGATTTTCAACAGGGCCTGCTGAACACCTTCACCGGAGACGTCCCGCGTGATGGAAGGATTGCCTGATTTTTTCGCTATTTTATCTATTTCGTCAATATAAACAATACCTTTTGATGCGCGAGCCACATCGTAATCCGCGTTTTGCAGAAGGCTCAAAATGATGTTTTCAACATCCTCACCAACATATCCCGCTTCCGTCAGCGTAGTGGCGTCCGCAATTGTAAAGGGAACATTGAGAAATTTTGCGAGTGTTTTCGCAAGCAGCGTTTTCCCCGAACCTGTGGGCCCGATCAAAAGAACGTTGCTCTTCTGAATTTCAACGCCGTCATTCGAGCCGGCGCTGGAGAAAAGCCTTTTGTAATGGTTATAAACCGCGACGGACAGGACTTTCTTGGTTTTTTCCTGGCCGATTACGTAGGAATCCAGAAACCGCTTGATTTCCTTTGGTTCCGGCAGAACATTTTTATGGCCTTTTTCCACCGTTTTTTCGTCTTCTTCAACGATGCAACGGCACAATTCGATGCACTCGTCGCAAATATATGCCGTCGGGCCGGCTACCAGTTTACGAACTTCGCTTTGCGTCTTTCCGCAAAATGAGCAAAAAAGCATACCCTGCCCCCGATTATCTTTGTTTCGTTTGATCACTGAATCTCTCCTTTATTTGCCACCGGATGCCGCGGATTTCCGAACCACGATTTCATCAATTAAACCATAGTCTTTCGCTTGATAACTGGTCATAAAGTAATCCCGTTCCGTGTCGTTCATCACCTTTTCCAACGGCTGACCGGTCAATTCCGCCAGAATTTTGTTGAGATCTTCCTTCAATCTGAGGATTTCTCTGGCCTGTATGTCAATATCCGTCGCCTGGCCCTGAAAACCTCCCAGCGGCTGATGAATCAGAATCCGTGCATGAGGAAGGGCAAACCGTTTTCCCTTCTCACCGGCCGCCAGAAGAAGCGCCGCCATGCTGGCCGCCTGCCCCATGCATACCGTGGAAATATGGGGCTTGATATACTGCATCGTGTCATAAATCGCCATTCCGGAGCTTACATGCCCTCCGGGAGAATTCAAGTAGAAAAAGATGTCCTTGTCCGGATCTTCCGCCTCGAGATAAAGCATCTGCGCGACCACCACGTTGGCCACATTGTCATCGATCGCCGTCCCCAGAAAGATGATCCGGTCCTTCAAAAGCCGGGAATAGATATCAAACGCCCTTTCGCCCCGTCCATCCTGTTCCACCACCATGGGGATCAAATTCATGCAACAGCCTCCTCGCCCATTCCGATCTTTTCCTCGACCTTAATATTGGCCCGCTGTTCGATAAAGTCAAATACCTTTTTCTGAAGAATCTCCGCTTTCAGGGATTCTTTTTTCTCCTTATCCTCGTAGATGCTTTTGACGGAGTCTATACCCACATGATGGATTTCCGACAACTCCTTGATATGATTATCCATATCTTCATCGGA
>CAZVGQ010000210.1:0-3006 GCA_964626775.1 uncultured Smithella sp.
GTCGCCACGCCGATGCTGATGGTAACATGTCCGGCAATCGGAGAATGCGGATAGGGTATATTCAAGTCTTCTATTCCCTTCAGCAGAACATTGGATATATAGATGGCTCCGGCGTAGTCCGTTTCCGGAAGAATAACGGCGAATTCTTCTCCGCCGTATCGGGCAAGCAGATCAGCAGGTCTTTGCAGAAGATTTTGCAGCCCCCGGGAAACGCTTCGAAGGCAATCATCACCGGCGGTGTGGCCGTAATGATCATTATATCCCTTGAAATGATCAATATCGGACATGATGAGCGATAAAGAACTTTTGTTTCGCATTGCCCGCTTCCACTCCTGATTCAGCATTTCGTCAAACTTGCGGCGATTGAATATATTGGTCAGGCCATCGATGAAAGCTAATTTCCCCAGCATGTCTGTTTTCAATTTCAGATCCAGATGCGTTCTTATCCTTGATTTGACGATCGGTGGATGAAAAGGCTTCCGGATATAATCCACAGCCCCTATTTTAAGTCCTTTTACTTCATCTTCATCTTCCTTCTTTGCCGTAAGAAAAATGATGGGAATATTTTTGGTTTCTTCATTATCTCTTATTTTTTTGCAGATTTCATATCCATCCATGCCCGGCATTACGATATCCAGCAGAATCAAATCAGGCTTTCTTTCCAGAGCTTCGCGGATCCCCTGTTTTCCGTCCGTAGCTTTAATGACGGCATAACCGGCGCCGGTTAAAATATTTTCCAGCCGGTTCAGGATATCGTGATCATCGTCAATGCACAGAATGGTAGTTCCTGAAGATGAATTTACGGACACGTTTTCTCCTCTTTTCATGGAGCGGTCATTTATAAATATCTTCAGCATTATTCATAATGCTTTATTGTTGACAGGCTGTTGAAGGCGGCTTAATCGCGGTCTAATGGTTCTACCCAGACGATATTGGCCTTGTTAATGAAAAGTATTTTGCCGGAGCCCTCTTTATGTTTGGCATCGGAGAGTACGATAAACGGGGTTTCCGTTTTAGTGAAAAGGTCGGAGACCCTTTCCTTTGCCCCCAGATTGACTTTGCCCGTGAGGGTTGAACCATCCGTTGTTTTTACGCTTATATCCTTATACTGCTTTTTATAGGTATCTTTTTCATCGTCCATGCCGTGTTCCTCCCTCCTGATAGAAGATAAATTCGATATGAATTTACATGAAACATGTTTAAAAATCAAGAATTACAAATTGATACGAGCTTTCTTTTCATTTGCCCCGTGCGATGTTGCCGCAAGAACCGCAGTGTCTGACCATCTGCTCACCATGATTTGAAATACTTGAGGGATTTTCAATGGTTACCAGCCGAGAACGCTCCGCTGAGCTGGCCGCAGGCGGCCAGAATGTCGGCGCCTTTGCTCTTGCGCAGCATGGCGGTGAAATGGCGGTCGAGCAGCACCTGCTGAAAGGCCGAAATGGCTTCGGGGGAGGGCGTTTTGTAGGGCGAGCCGGGATATTCGTTATACGCGATCAGGTTGATCTTGCAGCGCTGATCCGCGAGGAGCCGGGCCAGCCTTTGAGCGTCGGTCCGAGATGCGTTGACGCCATCAATGAGAATATATTCATACGTGAGCATTCGGCGGCCCGGCATGGGGTATTGTTTGCAGGCGTCCAGAAGCGCGGTGAGCGGATATTTTTTGTTGACCGGCATGAGACCGCTGCGGGTTTCGTCGTCGTGGGCGTTGAGCGATACGGCCAGGTTGATGCAGATGTCGCGGCCCAGCCGCAGGATCTGCGGGGCGAGCCCGCAGGTGGAGACGGTGATCCGACGCGAGGATAAGCCCAGGCCGAAATCGCTTACGAGTATCCGGATCGCTTTCACCGTATTTTCGTAGTTGGCGAGCGGTTCGCCCATGCCCATCATGACGATGTTGCCCACGGCCGCTCCTTCGGGCGTTTCTTTTTTGAGCGTTACAACCTGGCCTGTGATTTCCGCCGGCGTCAGATTGCGCTTGAAGCCCTGGCGCGCCGTCAGGCAAAAGGCGCAGCCCATCGCGCAGCCGGCCTGCGTGGAAATGCACAGCGTCCAGTGGTTTTTCCCCGGAATGAGCACGCTTTCGATAAAAAGGCCGTCTTCGAGGCCCAGCAGAACTTTTTGCGTGCCATCCTGCGACTTCTGGATTTTGACAATCGACGGCCGGTAGATTCGGGCCGTTTCGGCGAGCGTCTGACGGAAATCGCGCGCGAGCGTCGTCATGGCGTCAAAGGAGAGGCAGCCGGCCTGGTGGAGCTCTTTCATGATCTGGCGGGCGCGGTATTTTTCCTTGCCGGAGGCCGAAATGAAGATTTCCATCTCTTCGAGGGTGAAGTCCGACAGATTGGGCAAAGGATTGTGAATTTTCTCAGCCATCGATTTTTTTCTTCAGGTTCCCGGCGATGGCGTCAATGAAACCTTCCGTGTTGACCTTGCGGTTGGTGGGCCGCTTTTCCGCCAGCAGAAGCAAATCGCCCGTCATCACGCCGCTTTCCACCGTTTCCAGGGCGGCCGCCTCCACTTTGTCCGCAAACCCGACGACCTCCGGCGTGCCGTCCAGTTCGCCGCGCTTGCGCAGGCCGCCGGTCCAGGCGAAAATCAGCGCCATCGAATTGGAAGACGTTTCCTCGCCTTTGAGATGCTTGTAGTAGTGCTTCTGCACCGTGCCGTGAGCGGCTTCGTATTCATACCAGCCGAAGGGCGACACCAGAACGGACGTCATCATGGCGAGCGACCCGCTCGCGGACGCGATCATGTCCGACATCACATCGCCGTCGTAGTTTTTGAGCGCCCAGAGCATTCCGCCCTCCGTTTTCATGATGCGCGCGACCGCGTCGTCGATGAGCGTAAAGAAGTATTCGATGCCGGCCTTGGCAAACCGGTCCTTCCAGTGCTCGGCAAATTCGCGGTCAAAGACGTCGCGGAAGCCCGCGTCGTATTTTTTGGAGATCGTGTCCTTGGTGGAAAACCACACGTCGATCTTTTCGGAAAGCGCGTAGGTGA
>CAZVGQ010000211.1:0-3001 GCA_964626775.1 uncultured Smithella sp.
ATGGCGGCCAGGACGAGCGACCAGTAGGCGCCGTGGGGCAGCTTGCTCAGCGTGGACAGAAAATATGTGAAGGCAATGCCGGTGATGAAGATGGCGGCCGGCAGTTTCCATTTCATCTTTTTAATCTGCGAGAAGATAAGAATGATCATCAGACCGGTGATGGTCATGGATCCGGTCACCGCCATGCCGTAGGCCGCGGCGAGATTCTCCGATTTCTGGAAAAGAAGGATCATGAAAATGACCGCGATCATGAGAGCCCAGCTCACAAACGGAATGTGAATCTGCGATTTGATCCGGCTTGACGTGTAGTCCACCTTCATCAGCGGCAGGATGCGGGTCGTGATGCCCTGGTAAACAATGGAAAAGGTTCCGCTGATGATCGACTGGGATGCGATGATCGTGGCCAGGAAGGTCAGCAGGAGAAAGGGGATATAGAGAAACGACGCCTGGTGCTGCACCATGCCGAACAGCAGGTACTTGACGTCCGGATGGTTGACGGCGAAGACACCCTGACCCATGTAGTTCAGAATAAGCGCGGTAAAGACAAAGTACCAGGCATGCAGAATCGGCTTTCTTCCCAGATGGCCCATGTCGGCATACAGGGCCTCGCCGCCGGTAGCGCACAGGATGACCTCGGAAAGGACGAAAAATCCCGCCAGCCCGTTTTCCGAAAGAAAGGCGAATGCGTAGTAAGGATTGACGGCCTTCAGAATGCCCGGCATGGCGGCGATGGAAACCAGCCCCGTGACGGCCAGGCAGGAAAACCAGACGACCATGACCGGACCGAAAATCCCGGCGACTTTGTCCACTCCCCGGGATTGAATGGAAAAAAGCCCGATCGCGATAAGAACGGCGATCAGCATCAGGATTTCCGCGCGCACATTTTCCAGGCCGGGAATCAGCACAATGCCTTCCACGGCGGACAGAAGGGTGATGGCGGGGGTGATGACGCCGTCGCCCAGAAGCAGAGAAACTCCGACAAAGGCCAGAAATCCGGCAAACGCCAGCTTGCGGCCCGGTTTGAGGGCCCTGCGCAGGATTTCTCGCAGCATGATTTCCCCGCCCTGTCCCTTGTAGGACAGGCTCATGGCCAGCCAGGTATATTCACCCGTGACGAGAATCGTCATTGTCCAGAACACGAGGGAAAGAATGCCCAGAACGCTTGCCTCGGTTCTCGGCGTCAGCGCAAAGACGACGGTCAGGGTATAAATGGGGCTTGTGCCGATGTCGCCGAACACAATGCCCATGGAACGGATAACGCCGCTCCAGAAAGGTTCCTGCCTGTGGCTTGTCACATGGCCTCCACTCCAATTTGTGCCTGCTCTACCACCGAAAAACCGGGCGGTCAAGCCCGGCGAAGGGCTTTGAGGAAGGGCTTTTTTCTCTTTTAGATGTCCATTGACAGGCGGTTGAATTATTTCTATAGTCGGGCATACAAGATTGAATCGATCCATCGGCAAAAATACACTTCAGGGGGCTGTCATGACCGCACCGCTTTGCATCGCAAAATCCGGGGAAAAAGAAATCGTTCTCCTGCCCGCCATGGCCAACCGCCACGGGCTCATTACCGGCGCAACCGGCACGGGAAAAACCGTCACGCTGCAAAAGACGGCCGAATCCTTCGCGTCCATTGGGGTGCCGGTCTTTCTGGCCGACGTCAAGGGCGACCTCTCCGGCATCGGAGCCGCGGGCGTCGCTTCCGAAAAACTGATGAAGCGACTGGAAGGGATCGGCATCACGGAATTCCATCCGCGCGCCAACACCGCCGTGTTTTGGGATGTATTTGGAGAGAAAGGCCACCCGGTGCGCGCCACGGTCTCCGACATGGGCCCGATGCTGCTGGCGAGGCTGCTCAATCTCAATGACACGCAGACCGGCGTGCTGACGCTGGTTTTCAAAATTGCCGACGACAACGGCCTGCTGCTTCTGGATCTGAAAGACCTGCGGGCCATGATTCAGTTTGTGGGCGACAACGCCAAACAGTTCACCACGGAATACGGAAACATTTCCGCTGCGTCCGTCGGCGCAATCCAGCGGGGGCTTTTGACGCTGGACGAGCAGGGCGGCGGCAAGTTTTTCGGCGAACCGATGCTGGACATTGCCGACCTGATGCAGACCGATACAGAGGGGCGGGGCGTGGTCAACGTACTGGCTGCCGACAAATTGTACAACAATCCCAAACTCTACTCTACCTTTCTCCTGTGGATGCTGGCCGAGCTTTTTGAGCAGCTGCCGGAAGTGGGGGACGTCGAAAAGCCCAAACTGGTGTTCTTTTTTGACGAGGCGCACCTGCTGTTCAACGACGCGCCGGCCGCTCTTCTGGAAAAGATCGAGCAGGTGGTGCGGCTGATCCGCTCCAAGGGGGTGGGGGTCTATTTCGTGACGCAGAATCCGCTGGACATTCCGGAAAGCGTCCTGGGGCAGCTGGGAAACCGAGTTCAGCACGCCCTGCGCGCCTTCACGCCGCGCGATCAGAAAGCGGTCAAAACGGCGGCGGAAACGATGCGTTCCAACCCCGCCTTTAACACGGCGGATGTCATTATGGAACTGGGTGTCGGGGAGGCGCTGATTTCTTTTCTGGATGAAAAAGGGCGACCGGCTCAGGTGGAGAGGTCTTTTGTGATCGCGCCCGGTTCCCGCCTTGGTGTGCTCACCGAAGCCGAACGGCAGTCGGCTATTCAACGATCCACGGTTTACGGGCACTACGAAAAAGCGCTGGACCGGGAATCCGCCTACGAAAAGCTGCGGACCTCCGTCGCGGAAACAAAGGTTCCGGCCAAACCGGAGGCGGATGACGGCAAAATTCGGACCGGCAAGCCCGAAGCGGAGGCTGAGGGCGGCGGCATTCTGGGCGGCGCCGTGGGAGACTTGCTGTTCGGACGTACCGGGCCGCGCGGTGGAAAAACAGACGGCCTTGTTCAGGCCTCGGCCAAGAGTCTGGCGCGGACGATCGGGTCAACCGTCGGACGCCAGATTGTCCGCGGGGTCCTGGGGTCTCTGC
>CAZVGQ010000212.1:0-2999 GCA_964626775.1 uncultured Smithella sp.
CCGCTGGTCTTCAGCTCCTCCGCCTGTTCGGCGGCGTCGGCCGTGGCCACAATCAGTGCATTTGGCGCCAGCATTCGGCACGTTTTGACCAGCGACAAATTGCTCGTGTTTTTGAGCAGCATGTCGGGAATGGTGGACAAAATAACTTCGGCGCCGGCCACATGGGCGTGGTCCAGGGTGTCCATGCTGCTGATGTCGCCGAAAACCCCTTTGACATGGCGGTCTTCCAGCTCTTTGAGGATCTCCAGGTTGAAATCGATGACGAGGATTTTTTCCAGCAGATCGGGGGCATTTTCTTCGATTTTTTCAACGATGGCCCGCGCGCCGCGATGATAGCCCAGAAGCACGATAGGGCAATGGTCCTGTTCTTCTTCCGCGGTTTCCCGGGCGGCTTTGGAGGGAAATCCCATTCGGGTCAGCGTCCGGTCAAAGACAAGGTACATCGCATGGTTGCCCTTGATGAAATAGGAGGACAGCACGGAGGTGATGGCCATCGCGTAAATGATGAGCGACATCAGCGATTGCTGAATGTGTCCGTATTGGACGCCCAGGGCCGCGACGACCAGGGAAAATTCGCTGATCTGGGCCAGGTTCAGGCTGGTGATGAAGCTGGTGCGGCGCCCGCTTCCGGATAGTTTCAGGATCGGGTAGATGGTCAGGAAACGGGAAGCGATCACAAACAGAACAATGAGAAAGGCCATGGTCAGCGTTGTCACATCCGGAAAAGGAATCTTCATGCCGATGGAAAGGAAAAAGAGCGTCAGGAAAAAATCACGCAGCGGCAGGACCTTGGCGGTGACATGCACGCCGTAGGGAAAAGAAGCAATCGCCGCGCCGGCGATCAGGGCGCCCATTTCCATGGACATGCCGATCCAGGAGCCCAGTCCGGCCATAAAGGCGCACCAGGCGATGGACGTGGCGACCACCATTTCCGGGGTTTTGGCGATTTTCGCAAAAATCCAGCGCAGGGCGAACCGGCTGAGCAAAAAGCCGACGGCCAAAAGCAGGACGCCTTTGCCCAGCGCCAGCGCGACCAGGTGCAGCTTCGGATCCATGAAATTCGGCTGCAGCGCCAGAATCAGAATGGCCCACAGGTCCTGGAAAATAAGGATGCCCAGGCTGATCCGGCCGGGCAGTGTGTCCAGCTCGAACTTGTCGTAGAGCAGCTTCACGACGATGGCCGTGCTGGAGAGAGCGCAGAACAGCGACAGGTAAAGCGCCTCGATGCGTCCGCCGCCCAGGGGATACCCCAGCAGCACAAAGAACCCCAAGCCGATCAGAACGCAAAAAATGAACTGGCCCAGACCGGCGTAGATCAGCTTTCTTCCGGAGGAAAGAAGCTTGGCGGGATTGAGCTCCAGGCCGATGATAAACAGCAGAAGGATCAGGCCGATCTCGGAGATGACTTCGATATTGGCCGGATCGGAAACCAGTTTAAAGCCGATTTGCGGCCCGATCAGCGCCCCGGCAACCAGATAGCCCAGGATGACCGGCTGACGGCAGAGTTGAAAGATAAATCCCATCGCCGTCGCCGCCAGAACGGCAATGCCGATTTCAGGTAAAATGGTATGCATTCTTCGCTTCTTTCCTTTACGCGCAGAGAGCCAGAATCTCCCGCATCATCGCGGGAGTAACCTCGTCCCGCTCTCCCATGGCGGTCAGGCCATGCTCCTCAAGCAGTTCAATGACCCGGTCGGCATCGACCTTTCCGATGCCGCAGCCCGACAGGCGCGTCGGCAGGCCCATGCTTCCAAAAAAATCCTTTGTCTTTTGAATCACGGCTGTGATCCGAGCGTCTTCGGCCCCGGAGGATATCCCCCAGACACGCTCGCCATACTGAAGCAGCTTTTCCTTTTTTCCGCCGGCCCGGACCTGCAACATGGCCGGCACCAGCACGGCCAGCGTCTGTGCATGGTCCAATCCATACAGCACCGTCAATTCGTAGCCTGCCCGGTGCGCCGCCCAATCCTGAGGAACGCCGGCGCCGATCAGACCGTTCAGCCCCAGCGTCGAAGCCCACATCAGATTGGCGCGCACATCATAATTTTCCGGTTCCACCAGCGCTTTCGGCCCTTCTTCAATCAGCAACAGCAGCAGCCCTTCGGCAAGGCGGTCCTGAACCTTTCCCTGCACGGGATAAGTCAGATACTGCTCCATGACATGCACAAACGTGTCCACCACACCGTTCGCGGTTTGCCGGGCCGGCAGCGTATAGGTCTTCGTCGGGTCCAGAACGGCAAAACGCGGAAAAAACCAGTCGTTCATGGCGGCGCGCTTCCAGTTTACGGCCCGGCGCGAAATGATGGCCCGGTTGTTCATTTCCGAACCGCTCGCCGGCAGTGTCAGGACCGCGCCCAGAGGCAAAGCCTTGCGGATTACCGCGCCTTTGTTTTCCATCAGAAGATACGGTTCACCGCTGAAAGGGATGGCGGCGGCCATGAACTTGGTTCCGTCAATGACGGAGCCTCCCCCGACCGCGAGGAGGAAATCGATCTTTTTTTCGCGTGCCAGAGCAATGCCGGAGCAAAGCGTTTCATATTCCGGATTCGCCTCGATGCCGCCGAATTCGGTGACGTCAAAAGCGGCCAGCGCCGCGAGAACCTCATCCAGGACGCCGTATTTTCTGGCGCTTTTAGCGCCGAAGGCAACCATCACCCTGGCGCCGGGCGGAATTTCACCCGCCAGTTGATGGATTGTGTTTTTGCCGAAAAGGACTTTCGTCGGATTATGAAAGGTAAAATTGAGCATATTCAGCTCCACCGGAATAAAGAAACGCTTTTGACAAACGCCCCCAATCAATGGAGTTGTTCATAGAAAAGACTCCCCTGCATGTCAACAGAAAAATATCTTTTTTCTTGTGCCCCGCCCCTCGATTTTTCCCCTGACAGCCGACAGCGAACGGTCGCGACCGTTCCCTACACATCTTGTCATGTTCGATAAGCTCACCATGACATTTTTTCACTTTCCACTCATCGCTTTTTTCTATCCACCATCCACCA
>CAZVGQ010000213.1:0-2998 GCA_964626775.1 uncultured Smithella sp.
AGGAGCTCAAGGTCAACGGCAAAATCATAGACCGCCGCTGCGATCTCAAAGACGGCGATCTGGTGGAAGTTGCAAGCCTGAAATTGCAGTTTTATCTTAAAGAGTAACAAGGAAAACGGTTTACCCATTCCGAAGAAAGATCACCCCGCCCGGGCGGGCCAATCTCTTCTTTCTGAAAAATTTGAGACGGCGCCTGAAGAAAATCCCCTCGGCCCAAGAGACCTGAGGGGGTTTTTATATGGACAAATGATGGTTTTGTGCCGACCCGGGAAAGCCTTCTTCGCGGCCTTGCGAATGAACACTTGAACTAATAAAAAATTAATTTATAATGCTGGCGCATTCCGGAACAACAGAGCGTCAATGATCCCCGGAATGCAGGAGTGATCCATGACCAGTCATGAAGAGTCATCGTTTCTTGAGGCGGTCGAAAGCCGTTTGGACAGCATCTTCGGGGCGGATTCAAAACCCTCCCGGCAGACCGATTCGGGCGGGGCCGATATCGCGGATGAAATCGCCGCCGGCATCCAAAACGGCCTGCGGGAAAATTCAATTCCCCGGGAAACCGGACAGACCGCCGGCGAGCCGGCCACGGCGGGAGATAAATCCGCCTACCTTTCGGAAATCGACCGGCGCTTTACGGCGATCTTCGGCGATATGGACAAACAAACCCGGGCTGCTGAAAATGAGGCGGAGCCGGATGATTTGAAAGGTTTGGGGATTCGCGTCGGCCGGGAGGAAAACGCGAAAGAGGAGAGCCTTTCAGAGGACCTTACGTTGTTTTCTTCATCCCCGCCGGACTTCCCTCTAAAAAATCTGCAAAGCATCGTTTTCTCCATGGAAGCCCGTATGAGCGATTCCGTCCTTGAGCGGCTGGACGATGAAGTCCTCAGGTTGGACCGGCTCTACGAAGATGATTCTATCATTCAGGGATTGTTACGCATTTTGCGCTTTGCGGGAAGATACATTCGGGTCAGAGGCGCCCGGTCCAGCCGGGATGCCATGGATCTGCTTTTTTCTGTCTACAGCCGTCTGGAACTGGTCACGGGCGGGGAAGATATGGCTCCGGAAACCAGGCGGCACTTTTTAAAGGAAAGTATTGAGCAATATCGATCGTGGGTGGAAAACGCCGACCTTGAGAAACTCGCTGAACCAGAAGCCCCAGCGGGCATGATGGATGAAGACGAAGTCCGGGAAATCGAAACGACCGACGACAGGTTGCGCAGGGACGCTTTGATGGAAGAGATGCCTTTTGCCCGCATTCGGGTGGTGGAGGAACAAAAGCCGTCTTCGGCGGGCGGCAAAGATACCGAGAGATTGGCCGCGGCAATGAAAGATTTGCCGCCCAATGAAGCATTTGCCTGGGCGCTCGCGGAACTGAAAAAAACATTCCAGGATGAGATCGCCGTCCTGAAAGAGGAAATTCGCCTTTTGAAGGCAAAAGGAAACAAAAGCATTTAGACAAAACGGCGGATTCAAGGATAGAAGAGGATCTGAAATGCCCGGTAAAACGGAGTTGATCGATTTAAAGCTGGAGAAGCAGGAGCTGGATGAATTTTTATCCGCCATTGCCGAAGACGAGGCGGTGCTTCCCGAGGAAAATGTTTTTACATCCGGTGATGTTGTTGCTTCATCTTCAAAAGACGACCCTGCCCCGGATAAAGTTCCCGCCGCGCCGGAAACCGGGGGAGAGGCGCAGGCGATGGATGATGAGGCCGTGCTTCCGGTGTCGGCCGACGCGGATGGGGGAAAGCCGCCCGAAGAACCGGCAGCGGTGTTGGATCAGGCGCTTTCCGGAGATTCCCCCCGTGAACCGGAAGGACCGGCCGCAGCCGCGCCGCCCGAAGAGGAGGAAATTTCGGTTCCGCTGGACAGCATTGAAACGATGGCGCGGTTTGACGAACCGAGGGAATCCCCCGGAGCCGCGGCATTGCCGGAAAAGCGCCGGACCTCCCGATCCGATTACCCGCCCAAAAAGGAAGGCGGCGGAATCCTTTACTGGATCGGAATGGCGGCCGCCTTTTTAATCGTCATGACCCTGGCGCTTCTGGCCGGATATTTCTGGGTGTATCCGGAGCGGGGACTTCAAACCATCGACCTGGTTAAATCTTTCTTTTTGGGGCTATAAACCGGCCGGGGCGCTTTCAGGCCTTGGCTTCCAGAAGCAGAGCGGCAATCTGGGAATCTTTTTCTTTCCACAGGTCCTGCACCCACTGCTGAAACAGCGCCTGGAAGTCCTTGTCCGACTCATAGTCCATGTGCAAAAACGCTTGGGGGATTTCCGTGGAGGAAATCCGAACGATGACCCTGCGCACTTTACCGCATAAAAATTCCCAGAACGTCGGAATGCCGTCCGGATAAACAATCGTAATGTCCAGCAGAGAATGAAATTTATCTCCCAGCACGGAGAGCGCAAGCGCGATGCCGCCCGCTTTGGGCTTCAGCAGGTAGCGGTAAGGTCCTTTCTGACGCGCATGCTTTTGCGCGGTGAACCTGGTTCCCTCCAGAAAATTCATCACGCTGGTCGGAATCCGCGAAAACTTTTCACACGCTTTCTTGGTGGTTTCAAAGTCCTTTCCTTTTTGCTCCGGATGTTTTTTCAGATAATCAGCTCGGTGGCGGCGCAGAAAAGGAAAATCCAGGGCCCACCAGGCCAGCCCCATCAGAGGCACCCAGATCAATTCGCGCTTGAGGAAAAATTTCATGAGCGGTATGCGCCGGTTTAAGAGCTTCTGCAGGACGAAAATATCCGCCCAGGACTGGTGATTGCCGACCACGAGATACCAGCCGCGGTAATTCAGGTCATTCAATCCCTGAACGTCCCAGACGGTTTTCTGGGTCAGCTTCATCCACAGGACATTTCCGGAAATCCAGTTTTCCGCGATCCACAGCAAAATTTTATCGATCTGTTTGGTCAGCGGCCGGATCGGCAGGATGAATTTCAAAAAAGAAAATAAAAACAGAATGAATACCCACAACAGGATATTCAATGACAACAAAA
>CAZVGQ010000214.1:0-2990 GCA_964626775.1 uncultured Smithella sp.
TGTGCTGCATGTATTCGCTGAAATTCGCGCATTTGTTCAAGGAAAAAACGTCCGCTGACGTCTATCAGTTTTACATTGATATCCGCGCAGCCGGCAAAGGCTATGAGGAATTTTACAACCGCATCATTGAAGAGGACGTGAAGTTTATCCGCGGCAAGGTTGCCCGCGTGGCGAAAAGCGTGGACGAACCGGACCGCCTCATTGTGGAAGCGGAAGACACCATTACGGGGAAGTTCATCCGGCTGCCCGTGGACATGGTCGTGCTGTCGCCGGCCATGATTCCCCGTTCGAACGCCAAAGAGGTCGCGCGGCTGTTTAATCTGAGCACGGACAAGCAGGGATTTTTCATGGAGCGCCATCCCAAGCTGGCGCCTCTGTCCACGATGTCGGAAGGGGTTTTCATCGCCGGCGTGTGCCAGAGTCCGAAGGACATTCCGGACACCGTGGCGCAGGCCAACGGCGCCGCGGCGGAAGCCCTGACCATTGTCGTCAAAGACAAGATGGAGTTGGAAGCCACGACGGTGATGGTCAATCCGGCCTCCTGCTGCGCCTGCCAGAACTGTGTTCGTGTCTGCCCCTACGGCGCCCCGTTCTTCAACGAGCAGAAGGGCGTATCCGAGATCAACGAGGCGCTCTGCAAGGGCTGCGGGCTTTGCGCGTCCGTCTGCCCGTCGTCGGCGATTATCGCGAGGCACTTTACGAATGATCAGGTTCTCGCGGAAATGGAAGGCCTCATGGAGTTCTGACATGTCGTTGAAAAGCGCCCGTCTGCTTTGTTGCGCTTCAGCCTTCGTCATTGCGGCGTATGAAAAAATACGCCTCACTTCTCAGGCTTCGCGCGCCGCGCATCCGGGACACTTTTGAACGACCTGAATTAGAAAGTATAAGGTTTGTTTTAAAGAAAGGAAGTATTTCATGTCATTTGAACCGAAAATACTGGGTATTGCCTGCAACTGGTGCACGTATACCGGGGCTGACCTTGCCGGAACGACGAGACTGCAATATCCGCAGAATCTTCGGGTGATCCGTGTGATGTGCTCCAGCCGGATCAATCCCTCGTTCATCTTCCGCGCATTTCAGCTGGGCGCGGACGGTGTGCTGGTCGGGGGATGCCATCCGGGTGATTGCCATTACAACACCGGGAACCTTTATGCGCGAAGACGATTGGCCGTGACCAAAAAAATTCTGGAATTTGCGGGCCTGGAGCCGGGGAGATTTCGTGTCGAATGGATTTCCGCATCCGAAGGAAACAAGTTCGCCCAGGTTGTCACCGAGTTCACCGGACAGATCAAAGCGCTGGGACCCCAGACCAAATTCAAGATTTCATAGAAGCGCGAGGGAGTATATGGCAGTCAGCTTTCAGCAAATTGAAGAGAAATTAAAGACCGAAGCCCGAAAGCTTTTGGAATCGGGCCGGGTGAGCCTGGTGCTCGCGTGGGGCGAAGGCTATGATAAAAACCATCCCATGCCTTATGTCGTCAAGGGCGCATCCGAGGTGGACGGCATCGTGTTCAACGAGTATTGCACCCACAATCTGGCCAGATATCTGGTCCGGTATCCGCGGGGAACCAAAATCGCCATCGCCGTCAAGGCGGCGGACAGCCGCGCCGTGGTTCAGCTCATTCAGGAAGACAAGGTCAAGCGGCACGACCTGGTGATTCTCGGCATTCCAGTGTACGGCATCAAAAACCCGAAGACGGGTGAGCTCATCGACGACAAGACCACCTGCGGCCTTTGTAATCCCGTCCTGTATGATGTCCTGATCGCCGAAGAGGTGCACGGACAGCCGGTCTCGTCGCCTTACGCCGTGCTGGCCGAGTATGAGGCGATGGATCAGGACGCGCGCTTCGCGTTCTGGAAAAAGGAATTGGATCGGTGCATCCGCTGCTACGCCTGCCGCAAGGCCTGCCCGATGTGCTACTGTGATCCATGCTTTATCGATCAGAACAAACCCAAATGGGGCGAGAAGTCTCCGGAGACGGCGGGCAACCTGATGTACCATCTGACCCGGTTTCATCATCTGGCCGGCCGTTGCATCGATTGCGGCGAATGTTCACGCGCCTGTCCGGTGGACATTCCTCTGTATCTGTTTCACAAGAAAGTGGCCAAAGACTGCGAAGAAATGTTCGGCCAGGCCGCGGGGATGAGCATCGAAGACAAGCCCGTGCTGATCAATTTCCGCATGGAAGATTCCGACAAAATTTTGGAATAAGGAGCTTTTGTTGTGCTGAAGAAAACCACCGTCAATCAATTATCCGATCTGGCTTCCGCGCTGATGGGAAAGGGAACGCTGGTCGCCCCGGTCCGCCAAGACGCCGGCTTTAATTTCCGGGAAATCACCGACGCGAAGCAGGTGGATCTGAATTTCCACAATACCGTCATCAGTCCCAAATCCGTCTTCTTTCCGCAGACGGAAGATTTCGTCCGCTACAAAACGGGCCGACCCATGGAGGAGGCCGAACCGGTCGAGCCGCAGGGAAAGCCCTTGATTCTTTTCGGCGTTCGTCCCTGCGACGTGAAGAGTTTTGAGATCATGGACATCCATTTTTCCGGCACCGGAGAGGTGGATCCTTACTGGCGGGCACGAAGAGACGCGGCCACCCTTATCGGATACGCCTTCGATGTCAACGCGCCGGCCGAGCCGGAGGAATTTTATCAGACGCTGGGCATCGGCGCGGCCGACCCCGAAGGCAGCGACATTTTCATGGTGCGTCACGGCGACGATCTGCTCCTCAAAAGCCTCACCGGCAAGGGGGAGGCGCTGTTGGCCGGAATGGGCGGCCTGGCCGGAGCGTCGGCCGATGACGAGAAATTCTTTGACGACACGGTGGCGGCGGGGCGGGACTTCAAAACGCGTTTTGCCTGCGTGGACGCCGAAGTCATCACGAAGAAGCTGGAAGATCTTTTTCACAACACGGAGTTTTGGGAAAAAGTATCCAACGCCTGTTTGAGCTGCGGCGTGTGCACCTTTGCGTGTCCGACCTGCTATT
>CAZVGQ010000215.1:0-2977 GCA_964626775.1 uncultured Smithella sp.
ATGGTCAGGCCGCCGCCCGCGGCCACAACGCCGCTGACATGCTGCGGATATTGCACGGCGAAGCTCAGGGCGATGGCCGCTCCCAGCGAGTGGCCCACCAGAACCGGACGCTTCAGCTTCAGAACTTCGAGGATTTCTTTTAATCGCAGTACATAGGCAAAAATATCCTTCTCTCCGCTTCCCTCCGATTGTCCGTGCCCCGGAAGATCGACGGCCGCGATGTTGAACGTTTTGTGCAGGACCGAATACTGTTCGGACCAGGCGCCGGAATTGCCGCCGGAGCCGTGAAGAAAAACCAGGCTTTGCGTGTGGGCGCCGAAATCGGCTGGATTGATCCAGCAGGCAATATTGTTGTCCCCGACCTTGAAATGTTTCAGCATGAGCTTTCCCTCCCGAGCCCGTGACTACCACAAAAGCGGGTTTTTATACAATCTTCAATATTGTGTTGACAGGATGCCGGGAAAAAGGGCATGTATTGGCCATCCGGAGGACATAACCATGTTTACAGGCAAGAAAGTTGCGATTATCGGAGGAGGGAAGATGGGCGGCATTCTGGCGCAGGGGATAATTTCCCGGAAGATCCTTTCCCCGCAGAATATCACCGTGGCGGACATTGATCCGGCAAGGCTCAAGGAGCTGCGTTGTACGCTGAAGCTGCGGGTTACCAATGACAACCGCCAGGCCGTGAAGGATGCCGATATTGTTGTACTGGCCGTCAAACCTCAGCATTTTCCGGAAACTCTCAAGGGGATTCGTCAGGTTTCGAATTCATCGAAGCTGTTCATATCGATTGCCGCGGGTGTGACGACGGATTCCATCGAGAAGCTGCTGACCCGGAAACCGCGTGTGTTGCGCGTGATGCCCAATGTCGCCGCGCTGGCGGGCGAAGGCGCCGCGGCTGTGGCGAGGGGGCATTTTGCCCGGAAAGATGACGTGCAGTACGCCCTGGCGATGCTGGGCGCCGTCGGCCTGGCCGTGGAAGTGGAGGAGAAGCTCATGGATGCCGTGACGGGACTCAGCGGCAGCGGCCCGGCGTATTGTTTTGTAATGATCGAAGCCCTGGCGGATGCCGGCGTTCAACTGGGTCTTGGCCGGGATCTGGCCGAAAAGCTTGCCGCGCAAACCATGCTGGGCGCGGCTCGCCTGTGTCTTCAGGAAAATCAGCACCCCGCCCGGCTGAAAAACATGGTGACCTCTCCCGGCGGAACCACCGCCGCAGGCTTGCGGGTGCTGGAAGAAGGGAAAATACGCGCGACGCTGACGGGCGCCGTGGAGGCGGCCGCGCGGCGCTCCAGAGAACTGGCCGGTTCATAAACGACTGTAGGATGGATAGAAAAATCAAGTGAGGGGAAAATGGAGATCAAAGGGAAAACTATCATTGTGACGGGGGCGGCCTCCGGTATCGGCCGGGGTCTGTGTCGGCGGTTTGCAAAAGAAGGCGCGAAGGCCATCATCGCCGCCGACATCAATGAGGCGGGCGCGAAGGCCGTCGCCGCGGAAGTGGGAGGAGAGGCGTTTGTCTGCGACGTGCGCAAAGAAGCCGATGTCGTCGGTCTGGTGAAATTCACGGAAGACCGCTACGGCGGCGTTGACCTTTTCTGCTCCAACGCCGGCATCATTGCCATCGGCGGCTACGAAGTGGATAACGAAACCTGGCAGCGCATCTGGGAGATTAATGTTCTCGCGCACGTCTTCGTGGCGCGGGCGGTGATTCCCGGAATGATCCGGCGCGGCGGCGGCGCGATCATGATCACGGCTTCCGCGGCCGGGCTATTGAGCCAGATCGGATCTCTGCCTTACTCCGTCACCAAGCACGCGGCGGTGGGCATGGCGGAAAATCTGGCGATCACCTACGGCAGCCAGGGCATTCAAGTGTTTGCGCTTTGTCCGCAGGCGGTGGAGTCGGAAATGACACGCCAGCATGAAGGCGGCGGCGTGGCGGGAGTGGACGGCCTGATGAAGCCGGAGCAGCTTGCGGATGCCGTCATGGAATCGTTTGCCGCCGATGAATTTCTGATTCTGCCGCACAAGGAAGTCAAAACCTACATCCAGCGCAAGGCGGCGGATTATAGCCGGTGGATTCAGGGCATGCGCAGACTGCAGGAGAGATTCTTCACCGGCGCGCCGTTAAAAAAGTAAGAAGCGGTCTGAAGCGGTTTCGTTGGTTTCTTGCATCCGGTAAGGAGGAAGCCCATGGGTGGCGAATCCTGCGCGTCAGTGGACAACCTTCAGGATCTGGAGCAGGCACTCCTGGCGGACGACAGAGTGATTGCCCTCGTGCACGCCACCTGGTGTCCTTTCTGCCGAAAGGTCCTGCCGGTGTTTGAAAAACTGGCGCTAAAGGAAAAGCGGCGCCTGCTTCTGGTGGCAGATGATGATGAGCGCGTTGCCGACGTGTACGATATCGATATTTTCCCTACGCTGATCCTGTTTGAAAAGGGCCGCATTGTCAAACGCCTTGACGGCAGTCCCGGGGTGGGCCTCGGCGAAAAACAGATCGCCGATTTCATAAAGTCCTGTCTACCGGCTGAGCCCGGTTAACATTCGAAGCCGCATACGCTTGGATATTTTCGTTACTTTTCCTGAGTAAAAATAAAAAGATAGAAGAAATAATTGACCATTGACTATGAATATCCTTTAAAAAAAATAGTCTCACTATGATAAAAAATAATACTTGACAGTGGGACTATGAAGATGTAGGTTAAATCAAACTTAAAAAAGGATATTGCAATGGCCGACCGCGTTCGAGCAAAAACCAGAAAGGACCGCATTATGGATGCGGCGCTGCGAATTTTTGCCGAAAAGAGTTTTCAGGAGGCGACGATATCCGAAATCAGCAAGGAAGCCGGTGTTTCCGAAGCCACGATTTATGAGTATTTCGGCACCAAGGAAGATCTGCTCTTTGCCATCCCCGAAAAAATTTCCAACGACACCTACGAAGAATCCGAAGGCGTCCTTCCTTATATTAAGGATGTGG
>CAZVGQ010000216.1:0-2975 GCA_964626775.1 uncultured Smithella sp.
ACAAGCCAAAGCCTGGCGCCGCCAAACAGGACCATCCCGATTATGACAAGCGGCTTGCCGCCATGGAACAGGGGGGCGTGGCCGAAGGATTGATTCGCATCTATATGGCCGCGGGCGCCACCAACCAGGGCATCAAAAGGAAGCATTTTGAAGTCGCCCTTGAAATCGCCGCCACGCACCGGGTATTGAGCAAACTGTCCCCGGCGCAATTCAAGAAAATGATGCGCGAACAGTCCGCCATTCTTCAGGCGGACGAGGAAAGCGCCCTTCAGTCTCTGGCGACGCTGATCAAAAACAGGGACGATCGCCTGGAGGCGCTGAGCATCGCCCGCCGGCTGTTTCTGGCGGACGGCGTTTACAAAGACGAAGAAAAAGCCCTGCTCGAAAAAATCAAAAAGGGGCTCAGTCTGGATACTGTATAGAAGATATACAATGTGAAAATCCCCCCCCTTTTAAGAAAGGGGGCTCATCCTTCGTCAGTCCAGAAGCGGCGGCTCCTTTAAATGCTGGGGGATATCCGTGATATGGGACGCGGGGCGCGCCCTCAGGATGTGTCCGGGCAAAGGCTTTCCCGCCATCTTTTCCGCCAGCCGGACGCAGTCGAGGAGCTTTTCCAGATCGACGCCCGTTTGGATTCCCATCGCTTCAAACAGGTGAACGAGATCTTCCGTCGGAACGTTCCAGTATCCGATATCCAGTTCGCTCACCCCGTAAGGCGTGTTGCTCATTCCTCCCAGCGACGCGTCGAAAATGCGGATGCCCGCTTCGTAGGCAGCCACGCAATTGGCGACGGCCGTCCCGCGAGTATTGTGAAAATGCACCGCGAGTTGAATGTCCAGCTTCAGATCCAGAAGCGTCCGGATCAGCTCCTTCACCGATTTGGGGTCGGCCAGACCCGTCGAGTCCACCAGAACCACCTCGGACGCGCCCATGTAACCGAGTTTGAGCAGAAGTTCGGCGACCTCCCCGGGGGAAACGCGGCCCGTGTAGGGGCATCCGAAAGCCGTCATTACGTAGATCCGCACGCTTCGGGAATTTCTTGCCGCCGCGTCGAGAAGCGTCGGGAGCACCTTGTTGAGGCTCTCTTTCAGGGACTTGCCGACGTTGATGCGGTTGAACATGTCGCTCGCGGAAAGCAAAACCAGAAGCTCATCGATCTGCGTCACCAGGGCCCGCCGGCAGCCGATTTCGTTGGGAACCAGCCCCACGTAGGTCACGGACGGCTTTTTGGCGATGCCGCCGACAAGTTTTTCCGCGTCGTACCCTTCCGGCAGCAAGCGAGGGTGCGTGAAGGAAGCGCACTCGATCTTCTTCAGGCCCGTTTCGGACAGTTTGTTGATATAATTTATTTTATTTTCCGTGGACAGGCCGCCGCAAAATTCGGGAAGGCCGTCCCGCGGGGACACTTCCACGATGGTCAGCGAATTTTCTTTTTTTCTGGCGGCCTTTCCCGCCGCGTTGGCATTTGGCATAACCTTCCTAAACCGCAAGGAATATTTTTTTCATAACCTGCATAATTCATTCCAGCCGTCCGAGTCCTTTATTCCAATCCGTATTCCTTTAGTTTCAAATAGAAGGTGCGCCGGCTGATTCCCAGGGACCGAATGGCTTCCGACCGGTTGGGAGAAGCGGCGAGCGCTTCGCTGATGAGGCGGCGCTCCAGGTCCCGGACGGCCTGGGTCAGGTTAAAGGAGGGCGGACCGTTTTCGGCAACGGAGGGCGGGGGGCCGTCCCGGTTTATGGAGTCCGAAAACAGGAAATTGGGCAGAGAACCTGCGTCGATGACGGGCGACTGCGTCATGTTCACCGCGTAGCTCACGACGCCTTTCAACTCCCGAACATTGCCCGGCCAGTGGTACGCGTGCAGCAGCGCGAGCGCTTCAGGCGAAAACCGGTATTTTTGTTTCTGCGCGGCTCCGCTCGCTTTCAGGAAATGCTCCACCAGCAGATCAATGTCTCCTCTTCTCTCGCGCAGCGGAGGCAGCGTAAGCGTGAAGGTGTTCAGGCGGAAGAAAAGATCCTCGCGAAATTTTTTCCGCCCGATCAGATCGGCCATATCCTGATTGGTCGAAGAGATGACCCGGACGTCCACCCTGATGTTTTTCGTTCCGCCGACTCTTTTGAACGTGCCGGATTCCAGGACGCGCAGGAGTTTGGCCTGGACGGACAGGGAGGAATCGCCGATTTCGTCCAAGAGAATCGTTCCCTCGTGCGCCTCGTCGAAATAGCCTTTGCGCCCCTCGGTTCGCGCGCCGGTAAACGCGCCTTTCTCGTAGCCGAAAAGCTCGCTCTCAATCAGACTGTCGGGAATGGCGGCGCAGTTGACATCGACCAGCTGTTTGTCTTTGCGGCGGCTGGCCTGATGAATGGCGCGGGCCAGAATTTCCTTGCCCGTGCCGCTTTCCCCGATGATCAGCACGGAAATATCCGATTGGGCCGCCCGCCCGGCGCTCACCAATGCTCTGCGAAAGGTCTCATCGGTGCCGATCAGCTCGTCAAAGGCGTTCCCGGCGGAAGATGCTTCGCCGGTCTGTGGCTCCGCGCCTTTGCCGCCCGGATCATCGGCTTCCGATTTTTTTGCCCTGGCTGTCATCAATTGCCTTGTTTTCTTCCCTGCCTGTTTATTCGGTATACAAATTTTGCTCTGAATGTATATAATTCATACATTTCTGTCAAACACATTATGAGAATTTTGAGCAATTCTACGACCACGGCACCTTCGTCATTACCGCGAAAATAGATTCAAGGCAAAACGACGGGCGCACCTGCCGGAAAATACGCCTCCCTGTCGAATACAAACGATGCCGCTATTGCCTTTTTTCACTGGTATGGTATTTGCTGTATTCAATCGAAAACAATTTGCAACAAAAGGAGAGGACTTATGGCAGAAATCGTCGCATTTTCCAAAGAAGGCAATATAGGCGTCATTACGGTCAACAACCCGCCGGTGAACGCTTTATCGCAGGCAGTCCGCG
>CAZVGQ010000217.1:0-2952 GCA_964626775.1 uncultured Smithella sp.
TTAGAATGATTGCCACTCCCTACGCCGGCATTACCCGGGTCAGGTTCAAAGGGTGTGATCTCAGCCCCATCCCGTTTAAACCAGAATGAACGGCACCCCTATTGAAAAACTTATTATAACCAAGGCAAAAAAGCAAATTGTTTAATTTTTTACCGGTTCAATCAGAACAATTCCAGCGTGGGAAACCCGGCGCGTTTGGCTGCTGTCATGGCGATTTGGATTTGTATTTCGGAATGCTTAAGAATTCTGTTTTAATGAACTACTCCGCAACAGGCTGCGGGGTATCCAAAGACCCAAGGAACGAACCAAGCTTCGGGGAATTGACCCGAAGAGATTAAATTTTTCCAATATTGTTTTATCATGCATCATATCGTCTATCGGCTTTGTAAAGGCACTTTGAATTTATTCCACCACTGCTGAGGATTGACAATACGCAGTTGTAGACCGCCAATCTGCTTTTCATAACCATCACCGGCATCAGGACAAATTAGATAATTATTACCGTTAGGATATAGACCGCGAAAAGCTTTAAGTGAAGTCGCTTCAAATTGTCGGGGATCCCATTTACATTCTATAGCGTCAATTGCATCCCGGTTCCTCCTGATCACAAAATCGACTTCTCTGCCGGATATATCACGCCAGTATTGGATTTCATGATCGGAGGCATAAGCCTGAAGATATTCCAGAACGATGTGCTCCCAGAGGGGGCCGCAATCATCGGGACGCAGTGGGTCCCACCCCCTGCTGAAGGCGACAAACCCGGTATCGAAAGCGTATATTTTGGGCATCTTAACGATTTCCTTCCGTCCACCCCCGAAAAACGGCCGCACAATGGTTATGGCATGGGTTGCCGCCAGAGCCTGGACATGGCTGTCAAGCGTTGACCGGCTAATCCCCATTGTACTTGCGATTTTCGCCGTTTCGAACAAGCCACTGCTTTGTTTCAGGAGATATTCAAATGAGTTGGTAAACTTTCCCGGATTGCGAAAAGCAAAAAGTTTTTGGATGTCCCGGACAAAAAATGAATCCATCCATTCCCGGTAAAACTCCGTGTCTTTATGCGAAGCAAGCAGCGTTTGCGGCAAACCGCCGTGAAAAAGACGTTTCTCAACAGAAACGTTACCGAAGGAGGCAAGCTCATCCCATAAAACCGGCGTAAGATGAATGTTGCGTTTGCGTCCTGTCAACGCATCCTGAAATTTACGTGTGGCCGCCAGTGTTGATGATCCTGTGGCCACAATCTTTAAATGGGGAAATTGGTCGGCTCCGATTTTCAGAATCCGGCTTGGGTCTTTCAATTGATGTACTTCGTCAAAAACAATGACGGAACGTTCGCAATTCCTAAAAAAAATCTCGGGCTGGGCAACCATTTCTTCTACAACAGGCAGGTCGCAGTTCAAATACAAGATGCGGTCTTCACCAAGGCTTTTAACAAGCGTGGTTTTCCCGACGCGGCGCACTCCGGCCAGCCAAGATATTGGTGCGGACTGCCAAGCTGTTTCCAGACGCTGCACCCAAAATGGTCTCTTAATCATGGACGCACACTTAGCATATTATACAATAATATGTCAAGTATGGTTATTCCTCCCCCTCATAGATGCAGCCGGATTCAGGGCTTTCCTGAAGGACAATCCGGGACAACTGCGGCAGGACGGGTTTCAGGCGCAGCCAGATCCAGCGGCAGAGATTTTCCGACGTGGGATTTTCCAGACCCTCGATCCGGTTTAAATTTTTATGATCCAACTGCTCCAGAAGCGGTTCAAAAGCAGCGGCAATCTCGGCAAAATCCGTCACCCAGCCGCTGTCGGAACCGGCTTTCCCCCGAAGGTGAATTTCGACACGAAAAGAATGGCCGTGCATTTTTGCGCATTTGTGGCCCTCGGGCACGCGAGGCAGATAATGCGCCGCGTCGAATGTAAAGACTTTAAAGATTTCCATCATGCTTATCGAACCCCTAATATTTTGTGCGTTTGCAGACTGATGCGCCACCGGGGATGCGCCAGAACGTACGCCAGCGCCCGTCTGGTTGCTTCCTCCCTGTCCGGGCCATCCATCGGCTGCAGGAAAAAATGCCCAAACTGCAGGCGCGCATATTTTTGCGGCTCGGCGCCCGGCTGCGGAAAAATCAGTTTCAGTTCATCCCCGGTAGACTGCTTCAACGGAGCGCCGGCTTTCGGGCTGACGCAGAGCCAGTCCAACCCGGTGGGCGCGGGAAGAGTGCCGTTGGTTTCCACGGCAATCGCAAAGCCTTCCTCATGCAGGTCGCTGATCAGCGCGTGGTCGAGCTGCAACAGAGGCTCTCCGCCCGTGCAGACCACAAAGGGCCTGGTGAACTTATTTTTTTGGACCGGCCAGGCCTGGGATATCTTGCGCGCCAGTTCGGCGGAGGATCGATAGACGCCTCCGTTGATGCCGCCCGTCCCGACAAAGTCGGTGTCACAAAATTTGCATATCGATTTGGAACGTTCTTCTTCTTTGCCCGACCAAAGATTGCAGCCCGAAAAACGGCAAACCACGGCCGGACGGCCGGTGTGGTAGCCTTCTCCCTGTATCGAGTAAAAGATTTCCTTAATAGAATACATAAGCGTTTTAGGCTGAAGACTGAAGGCAAAAAGCTTTCAAACTTTCAACCTTCAATCTTCAATCTGTATCTTCCCGGATCTTTCATTCCTGCCTCTTTAAATCCTTTCAGACGCAGCAGGCAGGAATCACACCGGCCGCAGGATGCGCCCTCAGCGTCCGGGTCGTAACAGCTATGCGTCAGTGAATAATCAACGCCGAGTTCCATCCCCCTTTTGATAATTTGCGCCTTGCTCCAATGGATCAGCGGCGCGTGAATCCGCAATTTCCCTGCGCCTTCCACACCGGCCCGGGTCGCCAGATTGGCCATGTGTTTATACGCCTCGATATATTCAGGCCGGCAGTCCGGGTAGCCGCTGTAGTCCAGAGCAT
>CAZVGQ010000218.1:0-2945 GCA_964626775.1 uncultured Smithella sp.
TGATGTACGCCGTTCAAAACGGCCACATCGGACTGGCAGAATTTTTTCTTCTTCAGAAATCGCAAATCAACCGGCAGGACAAAGACGGACTGACGCCGCTGATGATTGCGGCAAACGAAAGGCATCCGGATATGGTGGATCTGCTGCTGGCGTTCGGCGCGGATCCGCTGGTGCAGGACAAACACGGCTACACGGCGTTGATGTGGGCCATTTACAACAAGAGCTGGGACTGCATTCCGCCCTTGCTGGCAACGGGAAAGGGCCTCGACCTGCAAAACGGTTTCGGGGAAACGGCGCTGCATCTGGCGCTTGACTACCGCTGCTCCGACATCGCCGGGATGTTGATCAGACGCCACGCCAATGTAAACCTGAAAGACGGCAGAGGCAGAGCTCCGCTGCATCTGGCGGCGGAAAAGGGCGACCACAACAATGTCCGGCTTTTGCTTGCCGAAGGCGCGGACGCCTCCGCCAGAGATGAAGCGGGCGAAAATCCATTGATGAAAAGCATTCAGGGAGGCCACTCTTCTGCCGCCAGGCTGCTTGTAGATCAAACCGGAGACCTCCAGACGGCCAATCAGGAAGGCCAGACGGCGCTGCACCTGGCCGTTTCCCGGAATCTGCCGGATATTACGGCCGCCCTCATTAAACGGAAGGCCGACCTTAACCACACCGACAAGCGGGGCTGTACCGCGCTGATGCTCGCCGTGGAGTCGAGATCAGAAAGAACGATTGTCCTGCTGGTCGAGCGGGGAGCCGACCTGACGGTGAAGAACCGAGAGGGAAAAACCGCGCTTGATCTGGCCAGGGAAAAAAGGTTCGGCAACATCGTCGAGTATCTGGAAAGAAAAATGGGGAAGCCATGAAAGAACGCCCGGGGAATAGCCGGTGGATGCTTGCAGCCGCGCTCATGATCATCCTGACCGCCGGCCTGACGGGCTGCCGCTATCTGAGCATTCCGTCCCAGGATGACGCCGTGCCCGCCCTCCTTCCATCGAAGGGGGAAAAAGGACCGGCCGTTTATAATTCTGCGGTAATCAAGGGGCGCGTCACCGGCCCCGGATGGAAGGGAAACTCCACGCTCATTGTGGCCTGCAGTCCCACGGATAAAAAGGACGGCCGCGCCGAATACGCGGCCACCGGCGTCAATCAGGACACCTTCATGCTGTATCTGCCCGAGGGTCGCTACCGGCTTATTGCCGTGACGGACTATGACCACGACGGAAAGTATGAAAAGGATGAAACTTCCGGCGTCTATGGAAAACCGCGTCAGGCGCAGGAAATTGCCGTCCGGGAGGGCGAATTGATCACCGGCGTGGAGATCCGGACCGCAGCGGCCGAGGAACAACCGGTGCGACTGCCCCGGGAGTGCCGCTGGAAAATCGAGGACCCCATCATTCGGCAGGCAACCGGCAACGGCGATCTTCTGAAAATTTACCATGAATATTTTTCTTTGGAAAACGCCCAGATTGGCTACTGGAATCCGTCGTCTTTCATGAAAATGTTCGGCGCGCATATCTATCTGACACAAACCTATGACCCCCGGAAAATACCGCTTCTCTTTGTGCACGGCACGGAGGGAACCCCGCAAAACTGGATCTACTTTTATATGCGTCTGGACCGCGACCGGTATCAGCCCTGGTTCTTTTATTATCCTTCGGGAATCCGCCTGAATCTGGCCGCGGCGCTGCTTCAGGAAGAACTGCGTGAGCTTCACGAAAAATACGGCTTTCGGAAAATGGCCATTGCCGCGCACAGCGTCGGCGGCCTGACCGCAAGATCTTTTCTGATCCGCCACGGATCGGAGGAAAGGCCTCCCTTCATTCGGCTGTTTGCATCCTTCGCCACCCCCTGGAACGGATTCGGTCTGGCCGACATGTCCCGGACGCTGCCGCACAAAATTATTCCGGTGTGGCTGGATCTGGGAACACAAAGCGACTTCCTGTCCGCCGCAATGGATGCCCAACTGCCTTCTTCGGTCCACCACTATCTTTTTTACGGCAGAGCCGACAAGCTTACGGGAGGAGCGGAGCCGGACAGCCGGGCAACCGCCGGCTGCGCCGGCGTATATGGATTCGACTGCACGCACGACGGCATCCTGATCGACCGCAGGGTCTATTCCCAATTCAATGCCATTCTGGAAAAGGAGATGTTTTGAGATGAAAATTGTCCGATTTGTTTCCCAGAAACGAGGCATCCTATACGGCGTGTACGACGAGGGCGGGCCGGGTACGGCGAGACCCATTGAAGGAGATCCCTGGAACGCGGCAAACAGCGGCGGCGAAGAACGGATTGAACGGCTGCTGGCGCCCGTCGCGCCCGTCAACATACTGGCGCTGGGCGTCAATTACCGAAAGCACGGTGACGAAATCGCCCTGTCCGTCCCTTCGGAGCCGATCCTGTTTCTCAAAGCCACCAGCAGCGTCACCGGGCCCGACCACCCCATCCTGCTCCCCGCCGCCGGACCCGATCAGGTGGACTACGAAGCGGAGCTGGCCGTCGTCATCGGGAAGACGGCAAAAAACATCTCGCCCGCGGAAGCGCCGAAGTATATTTTCGGATACACCTGCGCCAATGACGTCAGTGCGCGCGACTGGCAGTTTGAGCGGCAGAAAGACCAGTGGGCCCGGGGAAAAAGCTTTGACACCTTCTGTCCACTGGGGCCATGGATCGTCACAAAGGATGAAATCGAAAACCCGGATGATCTGGCGATCCGCGCCGTGCTGAACGGAAGAACGGTTCAGGAATCCCGTACGTCGGAGATGATTTTCGACATCCGGACAATCGTCAGCCGCCTGAGCCGATCCATGACGCTGCATCCGGGCACCGTGATCCTGACCGGCACGCCGGAAGGCGTGGGTTTTGCGCTCCGTCCGCCGGTCTTTCTCAAATCCGGCGATGAGATCCGCGTTGAAATTGAAAAAATCGGAACGTTGAGCAATCCGGTA
>CAZVGQ010000219.1:0-2940 GCA_964626775.1 uncultured Smithella sp.
GCAAAAAAAATCGTCCGCGAAATTACGGGCGAGGAGGTAAACATTGACTAGCGTGAAAGGGATTCTCTTCGCGGCGGCCCTGTTTTGCTGTTCGCTGGCCACGGCGGGCTATCTGATTTCCCTGCTGGTCCGAAGAGTGGCGCTTGCCAAAATTTCCACATGGATTCTGGCGGCTGGTTTTATGTTGCTGACCCTGAGCCTTCTTATTGCGGCGGTGCACTGGACTGACTGGAGCAGTTTCGGTTCGCGACAGTTCCTGTCGATTTACGCATGGGTGATTGCCGGCATCTATCTGGGCCTGCAGTTGAAAACCAAAACCCGACTGCTGGGCGCTTTTATCGCGCCGTTTATTCTGTTGTTTTTGATTGCCGCCGCCGGCCAGGAATCGGACAGGAATCTCGTGCCGTCCCAGTGGCAGGGCGGGCTCACGACGCTGCATCTGGTGCTGGCGATTGCCGGCGAAGCGCTGTTTGTTCTGGCTTCCGCGGCCGGGGCGATGTTGCTGATTCAGAATAATCTTCTGAAAAACAAGAAGCCGGGTCCGCTGGGCCGCCTGCTGCCGTCGCTCGGCGACCTCGACCAAATCAATCACTTCGGATTGCTGTGGGGGTTTCCCCTGCTGACGATTGGCATGATCGGGGGAGCGGTTTATGCCGCTTTTGTCTGGGGCGGCTCCTGGCCCGCCGATCCCAAGGTGGTCTGGTCCTTTGCCGTCTGGGTGTTTTACGGTTTTCTGCTGCATCAGCGGCTGGCGATCGGGTGGAAGGGCTCCCGGATGGCGGTGCTGTCCTGTCTGGGACTGATCGCCTTTTTGTTGTCGGCGTTAGGGATACGGTTTTGCCTGGCAACCGTGCATAATTTTATTTGAAAGAAACCATGATCGGACTGGTCGGATTAAATCATAAAACGGCGCCGCTGGCCGTGCGCGAAAGGCTTTTTGCCGGATGCCAGGAGCAGATGAATCTGCTGGGCGAGCTCAAGGCGATCGATGGCGTGCTGGAGATTCTTCATCTTTCCACCTGCAACCGCGTGGAACTGGTGGCTTCCGTGGAAGACACACCGTGGGCACTGGGCGCGCTCGAATCTTTTCTGGCGCGCTACGGCAGCCTCGCGGACGATGAAGCCGCGGCCTGTCTGTACACCTATCGGGACCGTGAAGCGATCCGGCATTTGTTTCGCGTGACATCCAGCCTGGATTCGCTGGTGATGGGCGAGGCGCAGATTCTGGGGCAGGTGAAGGATGCCTACCGGCTGGCGCTTGCGCAAAACGCCACCGGCGTCGTGCTCAACCGCCTGATGCACCGCGCGTTTCGGGCGGCCAAACGCGTCCGGACGGAAACGGGCATTGCCGCCAACCCCGTTTCGGTGAGCTTTGCCGCGGTGGAACTGGCCAAGAAAATATTTGGAACGCTCGCCGGCAGGAAGATTCTGATCATCGGCGCCGGCGAAATGGCGGAATTGACCTGCACGCACTTGGTGGGAAACGGCGCGGAGGACATTACCGTTGTCAACCGATCGCCTGCGCAGGCGAGGCTGCTTGCCGAAAAGTTTCACGGCGCGGCCATAGGCCTTGAAGACCTTGACGAAGCGCTCTGCGATGTGGATATTGTCATCAGTTCCACCGGCGCACCATCATATGTCGTGACCGGGGAGATGGTCCGCCGCTGTCTGCGCAAACGAAAGAACCGCCTGCTGTTTCTGGTGGACATTGCCGTACCGCGGGACATTGATCCGGCGGTGGACAACGTGGAAAATGTTTATCTGTACAACATCGACCACCTGCAGGACATTGTCGATGAAAACATCAAAAACCGTCGCCGCGAAGCACTGAAAGCCGAGGCGATCATCGAAGAAGAAGTGGAAAATTACACCAACTGGCTCAAGGAGCTGGAGGCCGTGCCCACCATCGTGTCGCTCCGAAGCAAGGCCGAGAACATCGTGCGGGCGGAAATGGAGAAAGCGTCGGGCTGGATGCAGAGCCTGGAAAATTCAGACCGGGAAAAAGTCGAAGCTCTGGTGCACGGCATCGTCAATAAGGTGCTGCATGCGCCGGTTGCGGTGATGAAAGAGGAAAGCGCCGAATTTGCCTCTCAGGATATCGTAGCGGCGGCCCGCCAGCTTTTCCGGCTGGATGATTGAGGAAGATGCGGCATCCCGGGGATATTCGCTCAGCGGATGCCCCGATTCAACTGCCGTGGATAAGAATGAAAGGTAAAAAATGAAGATTAAAGTCGGCACGAGAGGAAGCAAACTGGCGCTGGCGCAGACGAATTCCGCGGTGGCCGCCCTGAAGAAAGCGGTGCAGGAGATCGAGGCTGAAATCTGCGTCATCCGGACCAGCGGCGATATTATGCAGGATGTCTCTCTGACGCAGATCGGCGGGCAGGGGGTTTTTGTCAAAGAAATTGAAGAGGCGCTTCTGGCCGGTCGGATTGACCTGGCCGTCCATTCCATGAAAGACGTACCCGGAGAGATTCCGGAGGGCCTCGTGTTTGCGGCGATTCTGCTTCGCGAGGACGTCCGCGATGTTCTGGTGACCCGCGGCAGGGTCAAATTTGAATATTTGCCGAAGGGGGCCAAAATCGGGACCGGTTCACAGCGGCGCGGCGCGCAGTTGAAATCGTTTATGCCGGATCTGGAGATTGTTCCGCTGCGCGGCAACATTGACACGCGCCTGAAAAAGATCGAAACGGAAAATCTCACCGGCGTGGTTCTTGCCGCGGCGGGCGTGAAGCGTCTGGGCTACGGGGAAGTGGTCACACAGTTTCTGCCGACGGAAATCATGCTGCCGGCGGTGGGCCAGGGCGCGCTGGGGCTCCAGGTGAGAAAAGGCGATGCGGAGCTTGCAGAACTGTGCTCGCGGCTCAACCATGCCGTCACCGCGACGGAAGTGACGGCGGAGCGCGCCTATCTGCGGGCGCTGGGCGGCGGCTGCCGCCT
>CAZVGQ010000220.1:0-2921 GCA_964626775.1 uncultured Smithella sp.
CCTCCCGCCTCGCTGCAGAAAAGCCAGCCCGCGCCCGCGAGAATAACCGCCGGCGTGCCCAAAACGGCGATGAGGATGAGATATTTCAGAACACGCTTCAAAATTCAAACCCCACGGTGAAGTGAATGCGGAATTCCGGGTCGTCCACGCGGATTTGCCGGGCGATGTATAAGTTCAGGGCGCCGACCGGCGTGTGGTAGTGAATGCCGAAGCCCCCGGCCTGATACAGCGTCAGATCGGAAAAAGCGTCAAAGGCGTTTCCGGCGTTGTAAAACAAGGAAACCGCCCAGTCCTCCAGAATGTCGCGCTGCAGTTCCACGCAGCCGATCAGCAGATGCTTGCCGCCCCTGACGTTGCCCTGCGCGTCGCGGGGACCCAGCGACTGATAGGCGTAGCCGCGAACGCTTTGATCACCGCCCGCGAAAAACCGCAAAGAAGGGGGGAGGTCGGAAAAATCGTCGGTAAAAACCGTGAAGCCCGCTTTGGCGCTGGTCAGGAAAGACAGGCGCCACGGCAGCGGAAGGATGTGACTGGCCTCGCCGATGAGCTGAAGCAGGCGGGTTGTGGAGCCCAGGGCCTGATGGGTGCCGCGCAGATCGAGCGCGTAGCGGAACCCACGGTCGGGGCGAATCAGGTTGTCGTAGTGATTGTCGGAAAAGCGGACGCCCGGAAGAATGTATCTCGAGGTCGACTCCTGGCTGCCGATGGTAAATTCTTCGTGCTGAAATTTGATGTAAACCGAACCTTGTCTCCTGGGGGCGAAGCTGTGCGTCCGGGCCAGTTCCATCGCGATGATCCTGCTGTCGTAGGTGGTGATCTCCTCCTGCTGCAGGTTGACCTGCACGGAAGTGAAGGTTCGAATATCCCGGCTGCCCGGGACAATGTAACTGGTCGCGATGCCCTGCAGCCGCTGGGAGATGTACAGGTGCGAATCCAGTTCGTGCCCCCGGTGAAGCATATTGAGATCGCGATAGCGCAGGGCGAATCTCGCGCCCGTATCCGTTCCGTATCCGATGCCCGGCCTCAGCGTGATGTGTGGAGCGGGCGTTAGAAACACTTGCACCGGTATTTTGCCGTCTCGGGCCTGTTCTTTGTCGGCCCGGATGATTACCCTGCGAAACCGCTCCGAATTGTTCAACTGGATCTGGGACTCGGCCATTCGGGCATACGAGAAAGCCTCGCCGGGCTGAAAGGTGAGATAACGCCGCAGAAAAGCGTCGGGATAATCGGGGGCGCCCTCAAGGGTCGTCGTGGAGAAAAAATATTTCTTGCCGGTTTCCAGCGCCAGCGTGATGACGGCCGAAAGACCGGCCTCATCGACACGGATTTCGTGGACGGCATAGGCCGCGTCCAGATACCCCAGTTCTTCGGCTCTGGATTTCAGCGCCTGCTTGGCTTTTTCATAGAGGGGATGCACCAGCACGTCGCCTTTTCGCACAGGGAAGTCGGAAGCAAGCGCCGCCAACGTCGCTTCCGAGGCGCCGCTCCCGGTGATGGTGACGCTGACTTTGGTGATGACGGCCGGCTGACCCGGTTCGATTTGCACCCGCAGCCGATATTTGTCCGCTTCGGGGGCTTCGATTTGTATGACGGCCTTGGCGGAATAATACCCGAAGGGCTCAAGAGCCGCCGGCACTTTCCGTCCGGCCTGTCGGGCAAAACGCTCCAGCCAGAGCCTGTCCGCTTTTCCGTTCTGTACCAGGCCGGGCGGCAGGGTGAGCGCCTCCATGACGTTTTTTCGCGCGTCTCCGTCAATGCCTTCCACGATAACTTCCACTGGATCGGCTGCCATGGCAGGGACCAGGGCTCCCGATCCCAAAAACAGGCAGAAAAGCAGGAGAACGCAGCACAAGGTTCGTACGGTTGGGCGTGGTGCTGCGATTGCCTGATTGGAAAGGGTCATGATCCTGATCGGTTTTTTCATAGACGGCTTTTGCGGCCGTCTATCGGTTATTTTTTTATTCCACTTTCAGCGTCGCCGTTTTCTGCCCCTGGACATTGCAGATTGCCGTCACTTCCAGAAGATCGTTTGGCTTTGCCGGCACTTTATACGTATAGACAAAAGTGGTTTTTCCGGTTTGCGAGTCGTATTTCTGTGTTTCAATGAGCTCATCGTTTCTTTTGATCTGAACCTGCTTGATGTAATGGAAGCCGGTGAAGGTCGATTTGTGCGTGATGGAAACGGAAAGCGTCTGGGTCTTCATGTCGTAATTCAGTGAAAGGTCCTGGGGCGGATCGGCGAAGGCCTGCTGCGGCAGGAGCAAAGCGGCGGCCAGCCATACAATAATCAGCGTAAGGCTCCAAAGATGTTTTTTCATAATATATTCTCCTGAAAGGATATGGTTGGCCCTACAGTAATACAATTGCCACGGAAATAACAACAGGAAATTAGGGATTGAAAAAGGCTGGACAATTCTATATTCTGCTTTCCAACACCATCACGGAGGAAGCTATGGACGCGTTACTCCTTGCCCGCCTGCAATTCGCCTTTACCATCGGATTCCATTTTCTTTTTCCGGCCATGACGCTGGGAGTCGCTCTGATCCTTTTGATTTCCGAGACGCTGCATCTGGCCACCAAAGACGATGTGTATCGAAAAATCACGGATCTGCTCGCCAGGCTGCTGGGGCTGATTTTTGTGATCGGCGCGGCCACCGGCATCGTCATGGAATTTTCTTTCGGAACCAACTGGTCGCAATATTCGCGGATGGTGGGAGATATTTTCGGGCCGATTCTTGCCGCCGAAGGCGTCATCGCTTTCTTCCTGGAGTCCGTTTTTGTCGGGGTGCTGATTTTCGGCCGCAAGAGAGTGTCACCCGGCGTTTACTGGCTTTCCGCTCTGCTGGTGTTCATCGGCGGACATTTATCGGCCTTCTGGATTCTGGTGGCCAACTCCTGGATGCAGACGCCCGCCGGATATG
>CAZVGQ010000221.1:0-2921 GCA_964626775.1 uncultured Smithella sp.
CGCCCTGCATCATGATCAGCCAGAGCCGCGACGGAGATTTCATTTCCAAAATCGTGTCGCGCCTCGACTGGATTCCGGTTCGTGGCTCCAGCACCCGGGGCGGCACAAAGGCTTTGAAAGCAATGGTGCAAAAAGTGGCAGAAAACCGCATCGGCGTTCACATCGTGGACGGACCGACCGGACCGGCCCGGATCGTAAAGCCAGGTCTCATCTTACTGGCCGGGAACACTGACTCCGTCATCTGCCCAGGTATCGTTTCTTACGAGAAAGCCTGGCAGGTGAACAGCTGGGACCGCTTTATGATTCCAAAGCCCTTCACCCGCATCCTGATTCGCTTTGGGCCCTTCATCACCATGCCCGGGAATGCGAACCGGGATTCGCTGGAAGCGCTTCGCCTTCAAGTGGAACAGAACATGATGGAAGCCTACGAAGCCGCGGACGGCGGCTGGGGAAAATGACGAAAGAACGCAAACCCGCAAACCTGATGAATTCAGGTTCATCCGGTTGATGCGTACGTATTAAAATTCTCCCTGAACGGTTTCAGCGTTCTTGACGGCGATGCCATGATCTTTCAGAAATTGAAAGGCGTTGCGCCGGTGCGTTCCGGGCCAGAAAATTTTCCGGCATTCAGGACACTGCGTATATTCAACGCAATGCTCAAAAACATATTCCGGCACGAGGTCCCGGACGTTTTGGCGCTCAAGGGAGATCAATCTTTGGTTACAGGAAAGACAAAGCGTGTAAAGGTTTTGGGTCTGAATTTCCAGCGACAGCTTCCCGATTACAAAAGAAAGCTGCTTGACCGCGCTGGTTCCCGGCAGCAGAAGCAGACGCCCGGAATACTGCCGCTCCATGAGGTCTCTTCTTCGGGTAAGCAAAATCCGGCCTTCGGCCGCCGCCTGACGCATCAACGGCCGCCCCGCTTTACCCTGAAAGCAGACCGTGTCATAGCCCAGCAGTCTGAGCCATCGGGCCAGACCGGCAAGTGTTGCATCGGCAAAAAATTTTGTTTCGGTGGTCATGCCGGAGGAGCGGGTGTTTTCTTGCGTTCCTCAATCATTGGAGGGGCTTCGTGTTCCCTCAGCTCTTTGCGTAAATCGCGAATCACCTTGTTTTGCTTGGAAATGGTGCGGTTGAGCCGAAATCTTTCCACTACGCCCAAAAAACCGGTAATGACAATACCTACCAGCAGGGCGACAAAAATGAGCATGTAGGCCGGAACGACCAGATCCTGAAGGTAATAATATTTTATGGTCACCGGCGCGGAGTTGAATTGTGAAAAGGTCACGATAAAAAAAGCAAAGACAATGGTGAGGATTAAATAGAATATCTTCATCGCGTTTTAAACCTCCCGGCAATATTTTTCAAACAGGGGAATCAACGTCGCGGCGGTGGTGGCCAGGTCCTGCGGAATGACGCGGACATTGCCGACGACGCTCATAAAATTGGTATCGCCTTCCCAGCGGGGAATGACGTGGACATGGACATGTTCGGCAATCCCCGCGCCGGCTGCTTTTCCCAGATTCATGCCGATGTTAAAACCCTGGGGATTCATCGCCTCCTTCAGAACTTTGACGGAGATGTCCACCAAGCCGAAAATTTCCTCCCGCTCCCCCGGGGTCAATTCGGCAATGTCGTCCAGATGGCGCACCGGAATAATCATCAAATGGCCGTTCACATAAGGGTAACGGTTCAGCATGACAAAGCAGGTCTTTCCCTCAGTCACCACATAATCTTCGCAGCGAAGAGAACTTTTACAAAACACGCATCCTTCCGGTTTTTCACACATGAGATACTCCATCCGCCACGGCGCACACATCGTTTCCATTGATACAATCCCCGATCCCCTTGAATCCCGCTATTTGAGATTGATAATTCTTCCGTTGATCTCAGGCCCCACCTCGAGGATTCCGACGCTGCGGTGTCTGGCAAACCGCTTGTCCAGCGCGGAGCCCGGAT
The DNA here is from genome assembly GCA_964626775.1 of uncultured Smithella sp. Taxonomy (GTDB): domain Bacteria; phylum Desulfobacterota; class Syntrophia; order Syntrophales; family Smithellaceae; genus UBA8904. The sequence goes on from CAZVGQ010000221.1 coordinate 1,960, forward strand.
TGAAAAAATAAATACCGTCGATTTTCGTGTTGACCGGGTAATGCGTATGGCCGAAAACGATGCAATCCACCTTTCCCAGCCTGTCGGCCAGTTTTCTTTCCATGCCCTCGGGCGAACCCCATCCGTGAATCAGCGCGATGCGAAACCCGCCGATGTCCATCGTCAACTGCTCGGGCAGTTGTTCTCTAACCCGCCGGCCGTCCATATTGCCGAAAACCGCCTTCACGTCCTTTTCGCCGAAAAGCTCCAGGACGGATAAATCCACCAGATCGCCGGCATGAAAAACCAAGTCAACATTCGAAAAATGTTCGTCGACAATTTGCTTCAGGTTCCGGTCAAAACCATAAACATGCGTATCGGACAACACACCTATTCTGACTTGATTTTCCCTCATGATCTTGGTGGAATTCTTAACGGGAAGACGAAAAAATTACAAGCGTTATTTATCAGAGAACAGCCCCCGATTGCTTTTGATTTGACTTTGATCAAAAGGCGGGCTAGAATTTGCATCATGGCCGAAAGGGAAGATTCTTCAAGTAAAATCATGGACAAAGAAACCGCTCAGCACCGCGTTTTTGAACTTCGCAAAGCCATCGAATATCACAACGCGCGCTACTATCAGCAGGATGCGCCGGAAATATCCGACGCCGAATACGACCGTTTGATGAAGGAGCTGCAGAACCTGGAGGCCCTCTATCCGGACGATGAGTTGGCCTCGTCTCCGACGCAACGCGTCGGCTCTGCCCCGCTTTCCAAATTTTCCCCCTTCACTCACCCTCAGCCCATGCTCAGCCTGGCCAATGCGTTTGACGCCGGAGAAATCAGGGATTTCGATTCGCGCGTCCGCCGTCTGGCGAAAGCAGAGCGCGTGGATTACGTAGCGGAACCCAAGCTGGACGGCCTGGCCGTGAATCTGATTTACGAAAACGGGATTTTCCGCCGCGGCGCGACGCGCGGCGACG
>CAZVGQ010000222.1:0-2917 GCA_964626775.1 uncultured Smithella sp.
GGCGTCTCTCCGGGCGTGGTGATCGGCAAGGTTTACCGCTTTGACCCGCTGGATGCGCAAATATCATTTTACAAGCTTCACAGCGCCGATATGGTTCCGCACGAAATTGAGCGTTTCAAGAACGCGCTTAAGGAATCTTCGCGGCAGCTTCTGGAAATTCAGGAAAACCTCAAGAAAACAAAGGTGACGGAGCCGCTGTACATCATTGACGTTCACATTCTGCTGCTGTCGGACAAGAAATTCATCAACCGCACGATCAAGTATATTCGCCGCCTGGGCGTCAACGCCGAATGGGCGCTGCGCATGACGCTGGACCACTACAAGCAGATCTTTGAAGGCCTCGAGGATGTTTACATCAGCGGCCGCATCAGCGACGTGCAGTATGTGATCCAGCGGATTCTTCGCAATCTTTCCGGCGAAAAACGCGAAATCGTCTGGGACGTCGGCCAGGAAGGCGTCGTGATTGTCTCCCACGACCTGTCCCCCGCCGATACGGCGCAGATGAAGATGGATAAAATCGTCGGTTTTGCCACCGACAGCGGCGGCCGGACGTCGCACACGGCGATCGTGGCCCGGTCCATGGAATTGCCCGCCGTGGTCGGGCTGGATAATGTTACGCGCTTTGTCCGCACCGGCGATGACATCATCGTGGACGGCACGTCGGGGCTTGTGGTGGTCAATCCCTATCCCGACATGCTCAAACGGTATGAAGAAAAGAAGCGCCACTACGACGAGGCCAAGGACGAATACCTGAAATACGCCCGGCAGCCGGCCGTAACGCTGGATCGCTATAACGTGAAAATCGGCTCCAATATTGAATTTGTCGAAGAGATTTCCTCGGCGGTGTCCCACGGGGCGGAGCACGTAGGCCTTTACCGGACGGAGTTTCTCTATATCTATCGGGACGATCTGCCCACGGAAGAGGACCATTTTGCCAATTACCGCCAGGTGGTTGAAGAAAAGAATTTTTCCTGGGCCACCATCCGCACGTTCGATTTGGGCGGCGACAAATTTACCAAGTATCAGAAGCATGCCAAAGAATTGAATCCACAGATGGGCCTGCGGGCGATCCGCTTCTGCCTCAGGGAAGTGGACATTTTCAAGACGCAGCTGCGCGCCATCTGGCGGGTGAGCGCCCTGGGCAAGGTCAAGGTTCTGTTTCCCATGATTTCCTGCATCGAGGAAATCCGGGAAGCCAAACGCCTGCTGGAAGAGGCTCGCCGGGAGCTGGTGGCCCAGGGAGTGCCCGTAGCCGAACGGATGGAGATCGGCGCCATGATCGAAGTGCCGGCCGCCGCCGTGATTGCCGACCAGCTGGCGAAAGAAGTCGATTATTTCAGCATCGGGACGAACGACCTGATCCAGTACTCGCTGGCGATCGACCGATCCAATGAAAGGGTTACCTACCTTTACGAACCTCTGCATCCGGCGGTTCTGAGGCTGATCAAGCGCATTGTGGATGCGGCGCACGAGGCCGGCATTCGCGTGGCCATGTGCGGAGAAATGGCCGGCGATCCTCTTTGCTGCCCGATTCTCCTGGGAATGGAGCTGGACGAACTCAGCATGAACCATCTTGCGATTCCGCGCATCAAGAGAATCCTTCAGCAGTCGAGGCTGGAGGAATCCCGCAAACTTCTGGCGCAGGCCTTGTCCTACAAAAGCGCCGCCGAAGTTCGGGCCTATGTCCAGAACTACATGATTCATCACTTTCCCGACGAGTTTCAGAAGAGGGAGCTGTAGGTCCCGGAGGTGATTCCGGGTCCGTCAAACGAAAAGACTGGAGAGTTATGAGCGAAAAAACGCCCACGGAAGCCGGCCGGCAGGAAGAAGAATATTACTCCGGATGTATTTACGACGAGCAGGACCTGTGGCGCTTTCGTCCCGCCAAAGCCTACCTTTCGCGGGTTTCCATCGCCGACGAGAACGTCCACGCCCTGAAAGAATTGGCCGGCCGCGGCGCCGTGGTTTATGCCATCAAGCAAAGAAGCAAACTCAACAGCCTGATCCTTGCCGAGATCACCGCGCGCAATGGTCTGCCCATGCCGGTTTACAGCCACGGCGTCAATATGTCTTTCTGGCAGCCGGTGTCCAAGATGATGAAGTTTCTCTGGTCGTCTTTCCTGCGCCGCTTCAGACAAAATGCGCTTGCCCGCCAGGGGAAACTGGACTTCCTTGCCGGAAAAGTTGCCGCCCGGAAAAGCGTCATCATTCATCTGGGAGAGTCGGAATTCATCCAAAGCCGGGCCGCCGAAGACGCCATCGCCAGCCTGATGAAACTGCAGGCCGGCCTATCCTTTCCCGTCTATATCGTGCCGGTGCTGGTGGCCTACGGCCGGCGCAGGGAGAAGGAAGATGAAAGCCTGTTCAACATCCTTTTCGGTCAGACGGAACAAACGGGAACGATCCGTCGCCTCATCACATTCATGCGCTATTCCAAGCAGGCCTTTATCATTCCCGCCGAGCCGGTTCATCTGGCGGAGTATCTGTCGGCGAACCGTCATTTGACCCACAACGAACTCGTCATGGATTTGCGCGGCGAACTGATTGACCGGATTGAAGAGGAGAAGACATCCGTGGTCGGGCCGGAACTGAAGTCGCGTGAAGCCGTGATCGGAATGGTCATGCACGACACGAAACTGAACGGATTTCTGGATGATTACGCCCAAAAATCTAAAAAAGACCGGACCGCTCTGGCCCGGGATGCCCGGCGCTATCTGCATGAGATTGCGTCGGATTACCGGGAAACGTTTGTTGAGCTGTGGGACAAGGTTCTGACCTGGCTTTGGAACACGGTGTATGACGGCGTATCCATCGACTCGGAAGGGTTGGCCAACGTCCGCAATTTGTCCAAGAAAATGCCTTTTGTCATCATCTCCTGCCATCGCAGCCACATCGATTATCTTCTGCTGTCGTATGT
>CAZVGQ010000223.1:0-2912 GCA_964626775.1 uncultured Smithella sp.
ACCAAAATGGAATTCGGCCTGATCGGCGATCAATTGATTTTGATCGATGAATTACTGACGCCCGACTCGTCGCGCTTCTGGCCGGCCGACGATTACGAAGAAGGGCGCCCGCAGAAAAGCTTCGACAAGCAGTTTCTGCGGGATTACCTGCTTTCCATTGCCTGGAACCAGAAGCCGCCCGCGCCCGAGTTGCCGCCGGATATTATCGAGAAAACCCGGTCAAAGTATGAAGAAGCGTTTTCCCGTCTGGTAAAATAATACCCAGCCATTGACAGACGCAGGACCGTTGTTAGATTACGCGGTGTTTATCTTTGCGTTGTCATTTTACGAGGAGGCATTCCTTGATCGCAAGAAAGTTGCCGGATTACCGATTAAAACAAAAAATATTGTATATCGATAAAACCTCTCCCGAATCGCTGATCAGCTACGGGGATATGTATCTGGAAGCGGGAGCCTTTTCCGATGCGCTGGACTTTTATGCCCGGGCATCCCACACGGCCGGCATAGAAAAAATTCGAAAACAAGCGCTGGAAATCGGTGATGTTTTTCTGTTTCAGGGAGCGGTCAGGGCGCAGGGTCTGGAACTTCGGGACGCCGACTGGGAGAACATCGCGCAGACGGCCGTCCGTCTTAAAAAATTTTCCTTTGCCGGACAGGCCCTGAAAAAAATCGTCGACGCCGGAAGGGTAAGCGCGCTCGCGACCATGATCAAAGCGGAGGAAGCAAAACAAAGCGCATGACCAAAAGGGATTATTACGAAATTCTGGGCGTCGGCAAAACCGCTTCGGAAGAAGAGCTGAAAAAATGTTACCGGAAAATCGCCATGCAGTGCCATCCCGACAAAAGCCCGGGAGACAAGCAGGCGGAGGAAAGGTTCAAGGAAGCGGCCGAAGCCTACGAGGTGCTGAGCGACCGGCAAAAAAGAGAAATTTATGACACCTATGGGCACGCCGGTCTGAGCAACACCGGCTTTCAGGGATTCAACGGCTTTGACGATGTTTTCTCCGGTTTCGGGGATATTTTTGAGGACGTGTTCGGATTCGGCCGCGGACGCGGAAGGGGGCGAACGCGGCCGGCGGCAAGGGCCGGCGCCGACCTGCGCTACGATCTGAGAATATCTTTTCTGGACGCCGCTTTCGGACGGACAACCACCATCGACCTGGAAAAGCTTCACCCCTGCCGGGAATGCGGGGGAACGGGCTCGGCGCCCGGTACGACGCCTTCCACCTGCCCCACCTGCCACGGCCGGGGCCAGGTGGTTCAATCGAGCGGCTTTTTCACGATCAGCTCCACCTGTCCCCATTGCAACGGCCACGGCAAAGTCATCGCCAAGCCCTGCCATACCTGCCGCGGCTCGGGCAGAGAGAAGCAGCGCAAAACCGTCGAGCTGAAAATCCCCGCCGGCGTGGAAACCGGTTCGCGGCTGCGTCTGCGCGGAGAAGGAGAAGCGGGAGATCAGGGAGGCCCCAACGGGGACCTGTATGTTTTTCTGCAGGTGGAAGACCACGAATTCTTTGTGCGCTCGGAAGACGACATTGTGTGCCGCGTCCCGATCTCTTTCGTGCAGGCCTCTCTCGGCGCGACGATTGAGGTGCCCACCTTAAAAGAAACGGAAAAAATAAAAATTCCCCGCGGAACGCAAACCGGCCAGATCTTCCGCCTGAAAGGCAAGGGGATCCCCCATCTGCAGGGATACGGGCGCGGAGACCAGATCATTGAAGTCTTTGTCAAGATTCCGACGGAACTGACCCGAAAGCAGGAAGACCTCCTGCGGGAATTTGAAAAGGCCCGATAGATCCATCGACAATCAAGTTGCAATCCAACCCGCAATATGTTTACATGGGGGAAACTTCAATAGTCCGGAGGAATGCACGATGAAAAGCAAAATATGTCGCCTCATGGTTTGCGCGTTTGCCCTGATGTCCCTTGCGGGATGCGGCGCTCTGGTTGCCGGTGGAGCGGTGGTCGGCGCGGGCGCGGGAACCTACCTGTACGCCAACGGCGAGCTGAAGACGGACTACTCGGCCTCTTTCGACAACGTCTGGAGCGCCTGCGAAAGAACGGTCGCGGAGATGCGCGGAACGCAGGTTCAGCCCGTCCGGGAAATTTCCAAGGGAACCATTTCGGCCATGATCAATGACGAAAATGTGAAAATTGAAATTGCCTATCGGGCAAAAAATCAGACAACCGTCGGCGTTCGCGTGGGCCTCATCGGGAACAAGCTGTCTTCCCAGGTGATCCATGACAAGATAGCCGATCAACTGGCAAAACGGTAGGGTATCGCGACGCCCCGCCAGGACCGGCGTTGGCCTTTTCATGAACAAGAAATTTCTTTTCGGCATCCTGCTGGGCGTGGTCCTGATTTACTTTTCCCTCCGGGGCATTAACTTCAACGACACGCTGGCTTCCCTGAAGAAGATCCATCTGGGCTGGGCGGCGCTGTCTCTCTTTTTCATCGTGTTCATGCAGGCCCTGCGATCCTATCGCTGGGGCGTCATCCTGGAACCGATGGAAAAAATCCCTCAGGGAACGCTCTTTGCCGTAACCAGCGTCGGATTTCTGGCCATTGCCGCGATACCGGCCCGGATCGGGGAACTGGCCCGGCCCTATCTGATTGCCCGAAAAAGCGCCGTCAAAATGTCCTCGGCGCTGGGCACCATCGTCGTGGAGCGCGTCCTCGACAGCCTTGCCGTTCTGACCATCACCATCGCGGTTCTCATTGCGCAGCATGACCTGCCGCGCTGGATGTTTACCTCCGGGATTCTGTTCTTTCTTCTGACCCTGATGATGATCGCCTTCGTGGTGGGGCTGGTCTGGCGCAGGGAAACCGCCGTCTCCATCATCGACTGGATTCTGCGGCGTCTGCCCGGCACGCTTGCGCAAAAAGTCAATCCCCTCATCCATCATTTCAT
>CAZVGQ010000224.1:0-2883 GCA_964626775.1 uncultured Smithella sp.
ATCCTGATGCCCGAATGCGACATCGACCAGGCCAATATTCTGGGCAACCGGCTTTTAAAGATGATCGAATCGGCCGTGGTCGATACGAACACGGCCTCCATAAGAATCACCGCCACCATCGGAATCACCCAGCTGTTTCCGGACGACAAAGGCATCGAAGTCATCATCAGCCGGGCCGACGACGCCCTTTACCGCGGCAAGAGAGCCGGCCGCAACCGGGTGGAAATCAACCGCTGCTGAACCGAGGTAACGTTCGTTACTTCGATGTTTCTCACTGCTTCAACTCATGTTTTTTCGGCATTTATGCCTGCGTATTTTTTATTGTGCAGCGCGTGGACAACAAGAAACGTATTCCATTCGCGGTCTTCGACGCCCCACGCGCCGTCTTTTTTCTGAACGTTCAATAAAAGAGGTAATGCCCTGATCCACTGACGGTGCGCCGATTCCGCGTCAAGGTGGGCCAGAGCGTTCACCGTCAGGAAAAACGGAACAGGTGCAGGCCAGATGCCCGATGATTTTTGGATTTTTTCCAGATCCTCGATCAGCTTCAGGGTGCTGGGATCGCGCGCGTACAGCGGATGAACAACCAGAGCCCGTAAAATATTGCTCTTTTCCGGCCAGACCTCCGTGTGCTCCGCGTGACGCTCAAGCCATCCGGTCAGCAGCCGGTAATGCGCTTCAACGCACTCCTCTTTCTCCATCTGGAATATCGAAGCCAGAAAAAGCGTCGCGCAGGCAAAAACCAGCGGCTGTCTTGCGCTGATAAAAGGCAATTCGTGGAAAGCGCCGGCGGACAGGTCTTCCAGGTACGGCCCGGAAAGGTCACCCGTCAATGTTCTGTCGATCAGCCAGCCAAGAGCCCTGCGGATGTCTTCCGTTCTTTCCCGAGCCGTCAGATGAAGGCCGAACAAACGCCTGATGGTTTCCAGAAGCGATTGATTCCACGAACCATCGGCGGCCTGGCCCCGCGTCAGGGAAGACACGGTTTGATTGAAATCGTCCCGCCACGCGGCTTTTTCGGATTCGCCCAGCCATTTTTTGCGCGCGTACAGTCCGGCCGGAGACTGGCTGGCCTGGAAAATTTGAAAAGGATGATAGCGCATTATTGTCCGTTCCGTTTAATCTCCGAGCTATAAAATATGCCGCGGTCAAATGTCAGATTAAATGAGTGACACAGGAATTCCGTCATCTGCATTCACTGAGCCTGAGGGTCATGCGGGATTTGCCCCGTCCGGCCGGATAGTCCCGGAGCAGACCGCTGATCAGGCATCCGGCGATTTCGCTGATGTTTTCATCTCCTTCACTTGAAACTTCGCCTTGCCAGAATTCATTGCCCGGCTTATAGCCTGCCGCGTCGAAGATGTCCATGCGGATCCGGCGAATATGAACGGTGTAGAATCCGCCTCCCTCGATGACATAGTGCATATCCAGCGTAGCGCCTTCCGGGGTGGGTTGAAGAGACGGGACCGGGCGGGACACGACCGGCTTCTGCCTTTTCTGCTCGCTTGTGCCGGCCTTTACCAGGGCGAGGATGTGAGGCTTGGCGTTGTCATACACCAAGCCCTTCTTTTCCAGTTCGCCGCGGATGAGGGGCAGCAGGTTTTCCATCAGGGGCTTTTCGCCTTCGGGTGAAAGGAAGGAAAATCTTTTGCAAGCCGGGGCAGGGAAGTCGGGCGCCGCGCGGCTTTCGACGTCCATTACGATGTGCGTCGGAGCGCAGCCCGAAATCCAGCACAGACAGGCGATCCCCAGCAGTGTACGGAATAAAAATCGTCCCTTCGCGGTCATGCTACAAATCCTTGAGTAGCTTGTTTTCCGGTTGACGTTCCAGCGTTTGATCAAACCTTTCCAAAGAAGCCGAAAGGGCGTCGAATTCGGGTGACTGCGTGAAAGGCGTCTGGTTCAGACCTCGCTTATCCATCGCGCTGACGACATACTGCACGGTCAGCGTGTTGATATCGCGCGCCGGCTGATAACCCGGCTCCGAATTTCCCTCCGTCCGGGCCATTGAAAGAATATTGCTTTTCACCAGATTGAACAGAATTTCGTTGACAAAGCGGATGGGGATTTCCAGTTGATTGGAGATGTCGCGGGCCGTCGCGGGCTTTTCTCCCTGGATGAACCGCCGGACCAGATGATGGGTGATGCGCAGGGAAAGCAGTGTGCGGAGGCGGTGGCTGGCCGCGAGCGCATCAGGTTCGAACTCGTAGGTTTCCACGTTCTGGTAGGCAAAGGACAGCTCCGCCCCGTACAGCACGATCAGCCAGCTCAACTGAAGCCAGGCGAGGAAAAGGGGCAGGGCGGCGAAGCTTCCATAGATGGCATTGTATTGAGCAACGCCGACCTGGAACGTGATGTAGGCCCATTCGACCACCTGAAAGATCGTTCCGGTGATAATTCCCGCGATGAGGCCGACGGAAAATTTTACCTGGGTGTTCGGCATGAAAATATAGAGGAAGGTAAAAAGCGCCCACATGAGCGTATAGGGCAGCAGTTTCAGAAGAAAAAAGATGACAGGTCCGAAGCTTCCCAAAATGGCGAACTTCTCCAGAATCAGATTCACCTGCGTGGTAATGAAAACGTTTACTCCGCTCGATAGCACAAGGATGACCGGGCAGATCAAAATAAGCGACAGATAATCACCGAACATCCGGCCGAATGTTCGTTTTTCTTTCACGCCCCAGATATCATTAAAAGACTCTTCGATCTGCCTAAGCATTTTGACGACGGCCCAGAAAAGAACCACCAGGCCGACGCCGGCGATCAGTCCGCCCTTCGTATTGGCCAGAAGGGCGTCGGAAAACTGGATCACATTGGCCAGGATGTCTTCATGGCCGGCCAGTTTTTCTCGCAGTTGCTCTTCCAGCACTTTCTGGAAGCCGA
>CAZVGQ010000225.1:0-2872 GCA_964626775.1 uncultured Smithella sp.
TTTCCGGTACGTCTCCATCCCGTCCATCCCCGGCGCCATGATCATGTCCAGAAGCAGAATGTCCGCCCGGTTCTCTTTGAGGTACTCCAGGGCCGCCTCCCCGCTGGAAACAGTGTGAACCTGATACCCCAGCTTTTTCAGCAGGCCGGAAGCCACGTCCCTCTGCTCGGCAATGTCGTCCACGACCAGAACCGTCTCCCCCCGGCCCGTGTATTGCTCCAGAGGCGTCCTGGGCGTCGGCAGACCCGTTTCTTCACGGGTGGCCGGAAAGTAAAGCGTGAAGGAAGTCCCCGCGCCGATCTTTGTCCGTACATCAATATACCCGTTGTGATCCTTGACCGTTCCCCAGACAATCGACAGCCCCAGACCCGTCCCGCTTCTGCCCATGGCCTTCTTCGTGTAAAACGGCTCAAAGATCTTCTCCCGGTGCTCGTCGGCAATGCCCGCTCCCGTGTCGGATACCGTCAGAACGGTATAATCTCCCTCCTTGACCTCGTCGTAGCCCACAATGGCTTTGTCCAGATAGCGGTTCTCGGTCCGGATGATCACTTCTCCCTCGCCGCTGATGGCTTCCGCCGCGTTGGACACCAGATTCATCAGGGTCTTTTCCAGATGGACGGGGGAGCCTTTGATGTTGAGGAGGTTCGGGTCGCATTCCGTCCGGAAGGTAACGCGCGGATGGTAATCCCGAATGCTTTCGAATGCCGGCGTTTTGATGAAACCGGAAACGATATCATTGACTTGGATCACTTCTTCGGAAAGGACGCCCCTCCGGGCCAGGGTAAGCAGGTCCTGAATGATGGCTGCGCCTTTTTCCGTGGACTGCAATATCTTTTCGACGTGTTTCCTGGCTTTCTGCCCTTCGGGGATTTCCGCCAGCAGCAGTTCGGAATATCCGGAAAGGACGCCCAGGACGTTGTTCAGGTCATGGGCCACGCCGCCGGCCAGCTGTCCCAATGCCTCCATCTTCTCGGCCCTACGCAAACGCTCCTCCAGCCGCTGCTTCTCCGCCTCCGATCGTTTGCGGTCGGTGATGTCACGGGTGAAACCGCAAAATCCGATGGGCCTGCCTTCGGCGTCTCTTTTCAGAGATACGGAAATTTCGTTGAACCCTTTTGTCCCGTCTTTTCTGATGATTTCAACTTCCAGGGACTTGACCGTTTTGCCTGTTCTGTAAATCCGGTTGAAGACCTGATAGGCTTTTTTGGCGTTTTCTTTGTCCTGAAATTGTCGGTTGTTCATCCCGATCAATTCCTCTCTGGTACATCCGGCGATTTTGCATTCCGCGTCATTGGCAAAGGTATAACTTCCGGCAAGGTCAAGTTCAAAATAACCTTCCACCATCTGCTCAATGATGGTCCGGTATTTTTCTTCAGCCTGGCGAAGAGCTTCCTCGGACTGTTTCTGGCTGGTGAGATCGATGACGACCCCCCGGTAACCCACCGGTTTGTTCTCCTGCGTGATGACGCTTGTAAAAAAAGCACCGGGAAAGGTGGTGCCGTCCTTGCGCAGCCCTGTATATTCGGAGGGCGATTCTTTTTTTTCTCCGCGCAGCAGCGCTTGAAGGTTTGCGGTCATTTTTTGATGATCTTCCGGGTGGATCATCTGAAAGCCGTTCAGCCCCTTTTCGAAATCAGCCAGTGAATAACCGAACATCTCGCCGATAGCCCGATTGGAGGACGTGGCCTTACCCGTAAGGTCGCATTCGAAGACCGCGACCGGAAGGAAGTCCACCAGTTCCCTGTGTTTTCTTTCGCTTTCCTGAAGAGCTCGTCGGGCCTTCAACTGGTCCGCAAGCCGTTCATGGGCCATGCCCAGCGCGTCGTCCCGTTCGCTGAGCGCCAGGTTCAGAGCACCGGCCGTGGTGACCAGCGCGAAGATCAACTGAACCAGGTTTCCAAAGTGTGATTCCACGAAATAGGGGGAAGGCAGGAGGCTGAAAAAACCCAAAAGGGCCAGTCCGAAAAGCGCGGCAATGCTTACGGCGGCAACCCAAAACGTCGCTTTCTCCCCAAAGAGCAGTCCGGCGATCACCGTCAGCACCAGAAAGAAAACGGCATTGACGTTATACACGCCTCCGCCCAGGAGAACATTAACGCCGAAAATCAGCCACACGCCGGCAATCGTGAGGATGGCGGCTAAACGGAGCTGCCCGCGCTGTATCAGAAGCCTGGCCGCGATGAGGATCGCCATCAACGCCAGAAGCATGGCGGCGCTCCCCCATTTCTTCTGAAAGAGGAAGATGGTGGCAATCAACCCAAAGCCCGTCAGGATGGATAGCATCAGGATTATGCGATTCAGAACGTCGCGGCTCACGTTTGCCGTGAATTGGTTGAAGGCGGGGTGGTCTTGCGTTGGTTTGAGCTCTTTTTCGAATGGGTCATTCATCGAAGGTTCCTTCATCGGCCGGAGATGCTGGATGGAGACGCCAGGATGATATTTTTAATGGTGCGCGTTTGGGGAAATCTAGCGGATGGCCGGGGAAATGTCAAAAAGAAAATCGAAGGCCGGTCTTACGCGCGGGGATTGGATTCTTTGTTCCGAAGCTTTGGCGGGCGAGCCGCAAGCGCAAGGAGGCAGCAGGCAAAAATCAGTGCCGTCGTAACGGCGAAGGGCAGATCGTAGCTGCCGGTTGAATCGTAGAGAAATCCCGCCAGCAGGGGGCTTGCGGCGCAAGCCAGCGTGACGATCGGCGTGGTCCAGCCGACGATGCGGGAAAAATTCGCGCGACCGAAGTAAGCGCCCATCGTGTGGGGCAGAAGAACGATCATGCCGCCGAAGCCGAGGCCGGTCAGGATGGAATAGAGGTAAACAAAGAAGATTTCCCGGGCGTTCATCAAAGACAAAAGACCGAATCCCATGCAGGCCATGA
>CAZVGQ010000226.1:0-2860 GCA_964626775.1 uncultured Smithella sp.
TGAGTGGAATTATTTTTTGAGCTGTTGTAGAAAGCATCGGTGATGAATCCGAAAGATCAACAAAAACGCGACAGGTGGGTGGTGTATCTTCTTTGCTGTTCGGACGGCAGTTTTTATACCGGCGCGACCAATTGCATTGAAAGAAGGTTTAGGGAGCACAACCGCGGAACGGCATCCAAATATACCCGATCCCGAAGACCGGTGACGCTCCTGGCGGTGAGCGGTCCCATGAGCAGGAGCGAGGCGCTTCGCCTGGAAAGAAAAATCAAAGAATTGCCGAGAACAAAAAAAATAGCCGGCCTCACGACGAAAGGGTATTCAACCTTTCAGAAATGTGCTAAACCGACAAACGTTTTCATCGTTCGGAAAAAGGAGAGGAAGGCGTGAAAAAGAAAATCATCATTCTGGTGTTCGCGCTGCTTTTTATCGGCGCGGGACTTCTGGTGTACATCGGACAGCAGCGCCGGGCGCCCGGGGAATTGTTTTATTCCGGCACCATTGAAACCACGCAGGCCAAGCTCTCCTTTCAGGTTCCGGGAAGGGTTTTACGGGTTTATGTTCAGGAAGGGCAGACCGTAAAAAAAGACCAGGTGATCGTGGAACTGGACCGGGCGGAGTATGAATCCCGCCACGAACAGGCCCGGGCCGGCCTCGACCGCGCGCAAAGAGCAAAACAGCAGCTTCAAACCGCTCTCGAAATCAGCAAAAAAACACTGCCGGCCGAAGTCGCGCGCGCCGAAGCCGCCGTGAAAAGCGCCAGGGTCTCCCTGACGGATGCCGAAAAAAATTATCAGCGCTATGAGGACCTGTTCAGTAAAAGCGTGGTCACGGAAAAAGAATACGACACGCTGAAACTCCACCATGATGTTGCCCGCGCGCGGCTCGCGGAAAGCGAATCGGTTCTGGCTCTGGCCCGCGGCAATCTTTCACGCATTGACGCGGCCAGAGACGATATTGCCACCGCCGCCGCACAGGTGGACATTGCCCGGGCGGCGCTTTCCCAGGCGTCCATTCAGCTCGAGTACACACGGCTGCGATCGCCGCTCGACGGCGTGGTCACCAGCCGGAATATCGAGCCGGGCGAAACGGTCAACATCGGGCGCGAAGTGATCACGATTGCCAACCTGAATCGCGTGGATTTGAAAATATTTATTGATGAGACGGCGATCGGCCGGGTCAGGCCCGGGCAGAAAGCGGATGTCGTGATCGACACGTTTCCGGGCAAAACCTATTCAGGCACGGTTTCGTTTGTTTCGCCGGAAGGCGAATTCACCCCCAAAATCATTCAGACGCAAAAAGAGAGAGTCAAACTGGTCTACCTGGTGAAAGTATCCATTCCCAATCCCAACCATGAACTCAAGGCGGGGATGCCGGCGGATGCCCGCCTGCACCCGTGACGGGAGGATCGCGATGGCCGGTCTGCCCTTGAACCACGCGCAGGTGCTGGATGTGAAAAATATTTCCCTCGATTTCCAGCAGGTGCGGGCGGTCCGGAACGTATCCTTCCGTGCGCCCCGGCAGAGCATTTTCGGTCTGGTCGGCTCCGACGGCGCCGGCAAATCCAGCGTCCTGCGAATGATCGCCGGCATGATTCGGCCCTCCTCCGGCGCCATTGATATCAACGGACTCGACGCGGCCGGAAGGCGGCGCGAACTCAAGCATTTCATCGGCTACATGCCCCAGCGCTTCGGTCTGTACCCGGATCTGACCGTCGAAGAAAACATGGATTTTTTCATGGACGTTTTCAGCGTTCCGCGCGGGGAAAGGAACAAGCGCAAGGAAAAGTATCTGGGATTTTCCAACCTGCTGCCTTTTGTGGACCGGCTGGCCGGGAACCTTTCCGGCGGAATGAAGCAGAAGCTGGGGCTGGCCTGCGTGCTTGTTCATGAGCCGGGGCTGTTGATTCTGGATGAGCCGACCAACGGCGTGGATCCGGTTTCCCGACGCGAATTCTGGGACATTCTGCAAAACATGAAAGAGGCGGGGATGACGCTTCTGGTTTCCACCGCCTACCTCGACGAAGGCGAGAAGTGCGACCGGCTGGCCCTGATGCACGAGGGCGTCATTCTGGAGCAGAATGCGCCCGGCATCCTGCGGGGAGACCACCCTTCGCTGGAGGCGGCCATTGTCGCGCGTCTTCGGGAAGCGGACGAGGAGATTGCCCATGACACCTTTGCCCTCTGAGGCCATCGCGGTTTCCCGGCTGGAAAAAAGATTCGGCGATTTTGTCGCCGTCGATCAAATCACGTTCCGCGTAAAAAAAGGTGAAATCTTCGGGTTCCTCGGTGCGAACGGCTCCGGAAAATCCACCACCATCCGCATGCTGTGCGGCATCATCACGCCGACCGCGGGCGAAGGCACCGTGGCCGGCTTTGACCTGTTGCGCCAGCCGGAAAACATCAAACAGTCCATCGGCTACATGTCCCAGAAATTTTCCCTGTATGAAGACCTGACGCCTTACGAAAACGTGCGGTTTTATCTCGGGGTGTACAGCGTTCCGCGGGATCAGTGGCCGGAACGCATCGACTGGATCCTGAACATGACGCGCCTTAAGGATGTTCGCGATCGCCCGACGCGCGAATTGCCGCCGGGATGGCGTCAGCGACTGGCCCTGGGTTGCGCGCTTTTGCACCGGCCGCAAATTCTGTTTCTTGATGAGCCGACGTCGGGCGTCGATCCGATTACCCGCGGGCATTTCTGGGATTTCATCCGGCAGCTTGCCGCCCGGGGCGTGACGGTTTTTGTGACCACTCATTACATGGATGAAGCGCGCTTCTGTGAACGGATTGTGATGATCAACGCCGGCCGCATTGTGGCGGAGGGCTCGCCCGCGGAAATTATCGCGGCGGCCTGCCCGGAT
>CAZVGQ010000227.1:0-1056 GCA_964626775.1 uncultured Smithella sp.
AAGGCGCCGCTTTTGCCGCCGGATTTTTCCAGAAGCAGAATATCGCCGATGACCATTTCCCGGTCCACGGCTTTGCACATATCATAGATGGTCAGCGCGGCGACGCTCACGGCGGTCAGCGCTTCCATTTCCACGCCGGTTTGTCCGACCGTCTGCGCCTGCGATTCAATGATCACCCGCGAATTTTTTCGGTCGATGACAAAAGCGATGTCCACGCCGGTCAGCCCCAGGGGATGACACAGCGGAATGAGGTCGCCGGTTTTTTTGGCCGCCAGAATTCCCGCGAGTTTGGCGGCCGTCAGCACGTTGCCCTTGGCCATCCGGCCCTCCGCCAGAAGCTTCAGCGTGGCGCTTTTCATGGTCACCTGACCGCGGGCTTTCGCTTTTCGGGCTGTCTGGGCTTTGTCCGTCACATCCACCATTTGAACCTGGCCTGCATCGTTGATATGGGATAACTTTTTCATGGCGGCAAAGGACTTTACTGTGGTTGATTTTTTCCGGATCCAATCAGTTTCAGCGAACCCTAGCACAGCGCCTTGACCGAGTCAAGAATGACGAAAAAATTTTTTAACAAATTAAAATCTTGATATAAATGAATGGATTAGCTAGTATTTGCGCCGCGAATTCTTCCCCGGAGAAAAAAATGTTTGTCAAAGTGCAGAGCATGAGCGTGATCGGCATGGAATCCTATCCTGTGACGGTGGAAGTGGATGTCTCCCAGGGCCTGCCGCAGTTTGCCACGGTCGGCCTGCCGGACGCTTCGGTCAAGGAAAGCCGGGACCGGATCAAGGCCGCCATTAAGAATTCCGGCTACGCGTTTCCGCGCGATCACGTAACGGTGAATCTGGCGCCCGCCGATATCCGCAAAGAGGGGACCGGCTTTGATCTGCCGATCGCGGTGGGCATTCTGGCCGCGGAATCGTTGATCGAGGAAGCCGTCCTGGACGGATGCTTTTTTATCGGGGAGTTGTCGCTGGACGGCAGCATCAAGGGAGTGCGGGGCGTTCTGCCCGCCGCTTTCAAAGCCCGGGAGTCGGGGATCCGTTCCGTTTTTGT
>CAZVGQ010000227.1:1156-2844 GCA_964626775.1 uncultured Smithella sp.
CTCCTGATGATCGGCCCTCCAGGCTCCGGCAAAAGCATGCTGGCCCGAAGGCTGCCCACCATCCTGCCCGATCTTTCCTTTGAAGAAGCCATCGAGGTCACCAAGGTTTTTTCCGTGGCGGGCCTCTTGAGCGCCGGGGAAACGCTGATTGCCGCCCGTCCCTTTCGTTCACCGCATCATACCATTTCCGACGTGGGTCTGGTCGGCGGCGGCCAGATGCCGCATCCCGGAGAAATATCGCTGGCCCATCTGGGCGTGCTCTTTCTGGATGAACTGCCGGAGTTCAAGCGTAACGCGCTGGAGGCGCTCCGCCAGCCGCTGGAAGATGGGACGATTACGATTACCCGTGCGGCCGTGACGACGGCCTTTCCGGCGAAATTCATGCTGGTCGCCGCCATGAATCCCTGCCCGTGCGGCTATTTCGGGGACCGGGTCCGCCGCTGCCGGTGTTCCCCTCAGCAGATCCGGCAGTATCAGGCAAAAATATCCGGTCCTTTGCTGGACCGCATCGACTTGCACGTCGAAGTCCCGTCCGTCCAGTACAGGGCGTTGACCGGGAAAGAGGACAATGAATCCTCCGCCGAAGTGAGACGGCGCGTGGTCGGGGCGCGAGAGCGCCAGAAGGAGCGCTTCGGCGGCGCGGCCATATCGGCCAATGCCCGCATGACGGAAAAACAAATCCGGTCTTTCTGCCCCATCGATGAAGAGTCGCATCAACTCATCGAAATGGCCGTCGAAAAACTGGGCCTTTCCGCCCGCGCCATGAACCGCATTCTGAAAGTGTCGCGCACCATCGCCGATCTGGACGGCGCCCCAAAGATCGAAGCCGCGCATGTTGCCGAGGCGATTCAGTATCGAAGCCTTGATCGGAACATTGTTTAGTGCTATGAAAAAACCGCCGGCCTGAATGGCCGGAATCTTATTGCCAAGAGGATTTTATGAAAATAAAAATTATCAAAGCGCTACCCAAGTACCTGAAGCCCAAACCGGATGAAAAAAAACTGGGATTCGGCCAGCATTTTACCGACCATATGTTTGCCATGAAGTACAGGGAAGGAGACGGCTGGCATGACCCGGTCATTGAGCCGTACCGTTACCTGCAACTGGATCCCACCGCCATGTGCCTTCATTACGGCCAGGAAATCTTTGAAGGGTTGAAGGCCTACCGCGGGACCAACGATGAAATTTATCTTTTCCGTCCGCTGGAGAATATCCGCAGAATGAATGTGTCCGCCGAAAGATTGTGCATGCCGCCCATTGATGAAACGGTGTTTTTGGACGCGCTCAAACAATTCGTTGTGCTGGAAAAAGAATGGGTCCCCCGGGAGAAGGGATCCTCCCTGTATATCCGGCCGACGATGATTGCCACGGAGCCGGCCTTGGGCGTGCATCCGGCGAGTGAATATCTTTTCTTTATCATCTGCGGCCCGGTGGGCGCCTACTACGCGCACGGCTTCGGGCCGACCAAAATTTATGTATCCGACGACTGCGTGCGGGCCGCGCCGGGCGGGACGGGGCATGTCAAGGCGGCGGGGAATTACGCCGCAAGCCTCTACGCGAGCCGCATCGCCAGCTCGATGGGCTATACGCAGGTGCTCTGGCTGGACGCGAGGGAAAACCGGTACGTGGAGGAAGTGGGCACCAGCAATATCTTCTTCATGATCGGCGACCGGTTGATTACGCCGCCG
>CAZVGQ010000228.1:0-2837 GCA_964626775.1 uncultured Smithella sp.
GGCTGTTCACGACCAAGCTCCTTTCCCGCAAGAGCGTGGATGAGTTTCTGGCCAACGCTTACGCCCATGCGATTCCGCTGGAAGCCACCGTTGAAAAAGAGGTTAAGGGGGGATTTTCGGTAAAAATCAGCGCCAGCGCGAACGGTTTCTGCCCCTTTTCGCAGATGGAGCTCAGAAGAATCGGCAACGCCGCCGACTATATCGGCAAAAAATTCGACTTTCTCGTGATCGAATACGGCGAAAACGGCCGCAACATCATTCTGTCGCGCCGCCCGCTGCTGGAAAAAATCGAGCAGGAAAAGAAATCCGTGCTGAAGGACTCCCTGAAAAAAGGCATGACCGTGAAGGGGGTGGTCGCCTCCGTGCGCGATTTCGGCGCATTTGTCGACATCGGCGGCATCCAGGCGCTTCTGCCGGTTTCGGAAATGACCTGGGGAAGGGTGGAGGACGCAAAATCCCTGTACAAGGCGGGCGACACGATTGAGGCGATCATCATCAATCTCGACTGGGAAAACGACCGCATCACGCTGTCGTTCAAGGATACGCTCCCCGATCCCTGGGACGACGTTGTCCGCAACTACACGGAAGGAAGCATCCACAGGGGCAGGGTTTCCCGGCTGACGGATTTCGGCGCGTTCGTCACGCTGGAAGCCGGCGTGGACGGACTTTTGCACATCTCCAAACTGGGCCGGGGCAAAAAGATCAAGCACGCCCAGGACGTGCTCGCCAAAGACCGCGACATTGACGTGAAGATTGAAAAGATTGACCGCGAACACAAAAAAATCGCTCTTGATCTGGCTTCCAACGAAGGGGAAAACGGCGGCCCGCGGGAAGAATCGGGTGACGATTACAAAAGCTTCATGCCCAAAGCCTCCAAAACCATGGGAACCTTGGGCGATCTGATGAAGAAAAAGAAGTAAATAAGTGATGAGCAATGAGTGGCGAGCAATGAGCTTTTTTCCTATCGCCTATAGCCCCTTGCCTCTCGCCTTTTTTCACTATCCGCTATCCACCATCCACTATTCACAAAACGATAGTGCGCTGTCCCTCGTACCTTCAGTCTTCAGCCCTTAAACCTATCAGCGCATCCGCCGCAACCGGGTCTGCGCCGCGAATGATGACGGGATTGATGTCGATCTCGTCGATCTCCGGGTGCAGAAGCGCAATCGTTCCCACCGCCTGAAGAATTCCGGCCAGCGCCCCGCGCTTCACTTCCGGCATGCCCCGGTATTCACCCAGCAGACGCGAACTGCGCAGATCGGCAAGCATTTCGGCCGCGTCCGAATCGGACAGAGGCGCCTGCCGCAGGGTTGTGTCGCGGTGGATTTCCGTCCAGACGCCGCCCAGACCGAAAACCACGCAAGGCGCAAACCCGGGAAACCGCACCATGCCGGCGAGAAACTCGCGGCTGCCGGAGACCATTTCCTGCACCAGCACCGGCGTGGGCTTCCCCGCCTGCTTCTGAATGCCGTCAAACGCTTCCTGAACCTGCGCCTCATTTTTGAGATCGAGCGCAATGAGGCCTCTGCCGCTTTTGTGCAGAATTTCCCAACTGCACGCCTTGACGGCCACGGGATAATGAATCCTTTCGGCCGCTTCCACGGCGTCATCCCGGGTCAGAGCCTTCGCCTCGCGGGTGACGGGCAAGCCGTAGGCCGCAAGCAATCGCTTGGCCTCGAATTCATCCAGCGCGCCTCGCCCTTCGGCTTTCGCCCGCCCCAAAATTTCCAGCGCCGCGGGCTTTGCTTGGGGCAGCGGCGGCGCATTCGAAAGAACTCTCTCCCGAATCAGCCGGTAGCGGTGCAGGGAACCGAGCGCGCGGGCGGCATTTTCCGGAGAGCGGAACACCGGAACGCCTGCATCCAGATAGCCGCGGGTGCAGTCGTCAGTGTCGTCGAAAAACGAGGAGATCAAAAACGGAAAAGTGTGTTTGCCCGGCAACTGAAAAGCTTCTTCCTTGACGGATCTCGTACCTTTCAGAAAAGCCTCGTAGGATACGCCCTGGAGATAACCGCGCAGATGTTCGAAAATTTCGACCATGAACCCCGAATGCATGACGCCGTGCAGAATCAACGCGTCCACCTCGCCGCTTTTCATAATCATCTCCGGCAGCGTCACGGCCAGTTTCCGCATGCCGAGGTCAAACGTCAGGTCCACCGGGTTGGCGGCCGAGGCGTGCGCTTCAATCAACGGCCGAATGTCGCGCTGAAGGCTCTCTGAGAAATGCGGGACCTCCAACCCTTCACGGTCGCACATGTAGGCGATGCCCGTGCCGGGACCGCCGGAATTGGTCACAACACCCACCCGCCTTCCGCGAAGGGGCGGCTGTGTGGCGAGCGTCCAGCCGTGCGCGTAGAGATCCTCGATCGTCGGGACGCGCAGAATGCCCGCCTGTTTGAAAATGCCGTCGTAGAGAAAATCCGGCCCGGACATGGAGCCCGTGTGGCTGGCGCCGGCGCGCGCGCCCGAAATCGTACCGCCCACGTACTGCGCGACGACGGGCTTTTGCTTCGTGATCCGGCGGGCAACCTCCACAAACCGGCGGCCGTCGCGAATGCCTTCGATGTAAAGAATCACGGCCTTCGTCTGTTCATCTTCGCCCAGATACTCCATCGCGTCCACCAGGTCGATGTCCGCCTCGTTGCCCAGGCTGATGGCCTTGCTGTAGCGGATGCCGTTTCTGCGCAGGTACGGCAGCGCCTGCGTCACATAGGTGCCGCTCTGCGACGCAAATCCCAGGCGTCCCGGACCGGTCGTAAACGGGGCCACCGTGGTGTTGAGTGAATTTTCGGAATTGATGATCCCCAGGCAGTTGGGGCCCACAAACCGAATGCCGT
>CAZVGQ010000229.1:0-2831 GCA_964626775.1 uncultured Smithella sp.
CCGAACGGCCGGAAATTCTGCTCAAAAGGAAGGCGGAGACGATTCTGACGCCGCATGCGGGAGAGATGGCGCGCCTGGCGCGAAAAACGGTTGCCTGCGTGAACGCCGACAAAATCGGCGTTTTGCGGGAAACGGCGAAGAAGCTGAACGCCACGGTGGTCTTCAAAGGTCCGCACTCGCTCGTCGGTCTGACCGACGGCCGGGTTTACGTCAATTTAAGCGGCAATCCGGGCATGGCCACCGCCGGAAGCGGCGACGTCCTGACCGGCTGCATCGCGGCCATGCATGGCCTGGGGTTGAAGCCTGTGCTTGCCGTTCGCAAGGGTGTTTTCCTGCACGGCTGCGCCGGGGATCTAGCCGCGGCGGAAAAAGGTCAGGACGGCATGACCGCGACCGATATTCTGGAACATCTGCCGCAGGCGCTGAAAAATGACCGCGAGGACGCCGACGAAAAGCATTACGAACCGCCGGTTCTGCTGTAGGAACGCGGCGCTTTGCCGGGTCTTTCCGCGGCCGCGGCCGCACTTCGTGATTGACTTTCCCTCAGGGCCGCGCCTATAATCGCCCGCAAAAATTCGAAAGGCGGTGAAAAGATCATGGCCGGCATATCTCATCTCCAGTGGTCCCAGAGTCTCACTGTTCGGGTGGACAGCATTGACGCCCAGCACAAAAAACTTTTTGAAATTACCAATCATTTGATCGATGTTTTTGAAGCCGGATCCGGCGACTTTCTGACGGTGATCAGTGAGCTGGTCGAATACACCACCGTTCACTTCCATGACGAGCAGATGGTGATGATGAATGCGAAATTTCCGGGCCTCGGGGCACATACCGCGGAGCATGACAAATTCATTGCGAAAGTCGAGGAATTTCTTCAGGCTTACGGCGAAGGCAACGAGGACGTGGGATCCAAAATGCTCGTCTTTTTGAGAGACTGGCTTTTTGCCCATACGTCGGGATTGGACATGGAATATGCACAATTTCTGGCGAAAAACTCCGCAAAAACCAAGGCTTTTTGAAACCTGAAACCCGTTTGTCCATCATGATAAAGGAAGGTTTGACTATGGTCGACATGTCCAAAGTTGCCGGATTGCAGGATGTTTTAAGACAGCAGAAGGGATTGCAGAGCATCACCAACCGCATCAACGCCGCGACCGGCATACAAACGATGGTGGTTGAGCTTCGTCCTCTGCTGACCGATTTGTTCCGGGTCGAAGCGGCGTATGTGTACGTTCGCGAAAAAAACCGGAAAGACGTTTATACGTTTATGGCTCCGACCGGTCAGGTCGGGGATGTGAAAACGGTTCTGGGCCCTCAAACGCTTCCCGGATATATCGCGAATACGGGGAAAATGATTCATGTCAACGATTTCAGCAATCCCGGTCAGACCGAGGCCTACCAGGACTTTCCGCTTGGCGAAAATGAGAGCCGCCGTTTCGGCGTCGGTGTGCGACAGATTCTGGCCATGCCGGTTTTTTATGGCGGCGAAATTCTTGGCGCCGTTGAGGTTCTCAACAAAAAGGAAGCCGGACCCTTCGGGGAAAAAGAGCCGGCGCTTTTGCAGAATATTTCCGAGCTGTTGGGCGTTGCCCTCTACAATTTTCTGCTGGTGGATCCCAAAGCAAGAAGGGTGAAAGGCGCCTATCTGGTTTCTCAGGGTCTGATTTCGCAGGAAGAAATGGATCGGGCCAAAGAAGAATCCCGGGTGACCAAAGAGCCTCTCCAGGACGTGCTGGTGAAGAAATTCAACATCAGCAAGGAAGATGTCGGCCGGGCCTGCGAATTTTTCTGGCAGTGCAAATTTGTTTCTTTCGACAAGAAAACGCCGATTCCCGGAGAGCTTTTGAAAAACCTGAAAAAAGACTACCTGATCCGGGAAGTGTGGGTGCCCCTGGAAAAAACCGAAAAAGGCGTTCGCGTGATTATGGATGATCCGCAGGACATTCTCCGGCGCGACGCCATTCAAAAGTCGCTCAAGGTAAAATCCGTGCAGTATGACGTGGCGCTGAAAGAGGACATTCTCCAATTCATCGACCTGTTCCTGCAGACCGGCTCGGAAGAAGCGTCCTTTTCGGATCTTTTGGGAAAGCTCGAGCCGGGTGAAGGCGAGAGAAAAGAGGAGCCCGAAGATGTGGACGAATCCGACAGCGCCATCATCCAACTGGTCAACAAGATCATCGGCGACGCGTTTAACCGCCGGGCGTCGGACATCCATATCGAGCCGAATGTGATCGACAAAAACGTGCTGGTGCGGTTCCGGGTGGACGGGGACTGCGCGCTGTATCAGACCGTGCCCTACAGCTACCGGTCGGCGCTCATTTCCCGCATTAAAATCATGGCGAATCTGGACATCACCGTGAAAAGAATTCCGCAGGACGGAAAGATCAAGATCAAGCGGTCCGGGGCGGATGAAATCGAACTGCGCGTCGTGACGATTCCGACGCAGGGCGGCGTGGAGGATGTGGTCATGCGCATTCTGGCCAAAGGCGACGCCCTGCCGCTTTCCGCCATGCGGATGTCGAACAGGAACTATCAGGACATTCTGAAAATTTGCGAACAGCCCTACGGGATGATTCTGGTGGTCGGCCCGACCGGTTCGGGAAAAACGACCACGCTGCACGCGATTTTGAATCACATCAACAAGCCGGACCGGAAAATCTGGACCGCCGAAGATCCCGTGGAAATCACCCAGCGGGGATTGCGGCAGGTGCAGGTGCAGCCGAAAATCGGATTTGATTTCGCCGCGGCGATGCGGGCGTTTCTCCGCGCCGATCCGGATGTGATCATGGTCGGCGAAATGCGGGATTTTGAGACGGCCAAGATCGGCGTCG
>CAZVGQ010000230.1:0-2813 GCA_964626775.1 uncultured Smithella sp.
TGCTGCGGAGCGCCGCCGATCCGAAAGCCAGAGAAATTTTTAAAATCGTGAAATAGGGAAAACGGCATGATCCACATCGAACAATTCCGATACGGGGACAATCTGGCGTATCTTCTCTACGGCAAAACCGCAGCCATGGCCATTGACGGAGGCGCCTGGCAGGAGATCCTGACCTTTCTGAAGCAGCATGGTTTGAGCCTCAGATTTGTGACCAATACACATCGCCACTACGACCACACGCCGGGCGACGACCATCTTCTTGGAAAAACAAAAGCGGCTTTTCTGGACTGCCGGACGCTGGCCGACCATGAAAAAATATTGCTGGACGGCGAACCGGTCGTCGTTTACCGCACACCCGGCCATTCCATAGATTCCGTCTGCTTTCACGCGGGACAAAACCTGATCACCGGAGACACGCTTTTCAATGCGACGATCGGCAACTGCTTTACCGGCGATCTGCGTGGATTTTTTGAATCGATTCAGCGCCTGATGGCGCTTCCGGACGACACGCGCATCTTCGCCGGCCATGATTATGTGAGGGATTCTCTGGCTTTCGCCCGGCATCTGGAGCCGGACAATCCTGAAATCGAGCGCTTCCGGCAGACCTGCGATCCGTATTTCCTTTACTCCACGATGGCCCAGGAAAAGAAAATGAATCCCTACCTGAGATTCAACGAAGAAGCGATCCTCCGTCTGCTTCAGGAATGCAACCTCCCGCGCGCCACCGAATGGGAGCGCTGGCAGTCGCTGATGACGATAGATTAGGACGATAGGCTGAAGGCTGAAGGAAAAAGGAAGAAGCGAAATATTCAACAAAACAGGAGGCAGATCATGGCCAGAATACAAGTTGGAGATGTGTTTGAAGACTTCTCATTAAAGAGTCACACCGAAGCGCAGGTGGACACGGCCGCCCTGCAGGACAAAAAAATCCTGCTGTCCTTTCATCCGCTGGCCTGGACGGAAGTCTGCGCCAAACAAATGCAATCGCTGGAAGCCCGCTTTGAAGAATTTGGCCGGCTCAACACCGCTGCGCTGGGAATTTCCGTGGATTCCGTCCCCTGCAAAAAAGCCTGGTCAAAAAGCCTCGGCATCGAAAAAGTCGATCTTCTGGCGGACTTCTGGCCCCACGGCGGGCTTGCCGCGAGGCTGGGCCTGTTCATCGACAAACTCGGCTTTTCCGAGCGGGCCAACGTCATTCTGGACGAGCGTCGAAAAGCCGTCTTCGTCAAAGTCTATCCTCTTCGGGAATTGCCGGACATCCAAGAAGTGCTGGATTGCTTAAAAAATAACGCGCTCCCAAATCAAAGATGATATCGAGGCGGCTAGGAGGAGGCAACGAGGCGTATTGTGTACATACGTCGAGGACGCCGACGACACAGCCAACAAAGATAGCGCTTTGATTTGGGAGTGTAGTCAGGTCATGTAGCTGTGCAAAGAGGGCAATAAATTCACGCCAAGATACGTGAAGAGCATGCAGCCGAAGCCCACCATCGCCATCACGGCCATGCGCCGGCCGCGCCAGCCGCGCACCAGACGCGTATGCAGCATCACGGCGTAGATCAGCCAGGTGATGAGCGACCAGGTTTCCTTCGGATCCCAGCTCCAGTAGGAGCCCCACGCGTAATGCGCCCAGACGGATCCGGTCACGATTCCCAGCGTTAGAAAAATGAATCCCAGTGCCGCGCAGGAATACATCAACTCGTCGATTTGAAATTCAGAAGGCAGCAGGCGGATAAAGAGGCCCGGCTCCGGCCCGGCTGTTTTCTTGACAAAATACATGACCCCCAGCGCGAACGCCATGGTAAACGCGGCATATCCCATAAAACAGGTCAGCACGTGCGAGGTCAGCCAGTTGCTCTGCAGGGCGGGAATCAGCGGCTCAATGCGCTGATTCACTCCCGGGGCAATGGACGCGTACGCCATGATCAGAAAAGCGACGGGCAGAACAAAAACACCGATGCTGCGGTTCTTCAGCCGCCGCTCGATAAGCAGATACAAAAGGACGATGGTCCAGGCGAAAAAAATCAGCGATTCGTAAAAATTGGACAGGGGCGCATGGCCGAAGCCCAGATCGTAAGACGCTCTCCAACGGAGGGCAAGCGCAACGCTCTGGAAGGCCAAACCGGCCAGCGCCGCCCCCGTGGCCGCCGTTCCCCAGAACTCACGCCCCAGAATCATCCGGAAAAGATAAAAAACAAAAGCGGCAAAATAGATAAAGGTCACCCAGCTTAAAATCGTCGTATGGATCATTGGCGCTTCTCCAGATGGTCCCTCAGCTCCGCGAGCAGATATTGCATCTCTTTTTGCAGTCCCGGTTGATTCTTGTAGCTCCGGCCGGCAATCGTGACAAGCACATGATTCCCCGAGGGCGCAACACGGATCCAGACTGCGCGCGCATACGAAAACAGAATCAGCATAAGGCCGCCGATCAACCCCAGCGCGGAGGCGGCCACCACCGGCGTGCCGGGGTCGCGGTTGACCTGCAGGCCCGTATAATATTTCTCTTCCAGTCCCAGAAGCGCAAAGGTGTAAGGCCGGAAAAGACCGGGATTGAACATGGGAACCTGCCGAATTGCGTCCGGGTTCATTTCGCGGATCCGCTCAATCTGCTGGAAGACCCAGAAGGTCGCCTCTTCGTTTTTGGACCGGACAACGATCTTGACCGCGGGCCCCATGCTCATCAGGTTTTCTTCCACCCGCAACACCTGAAACATTCCCTCCTTTCCCGGAAGCGCAAAGGTGTAACCGGCGCTGACATTCATGACGTCGCGCGCGCCTCCTTCCCTGGAAAGGGCCAGCGTTGCCTTCCCTCC
>CAZVGQ010000231.1:0-2806 GCA_964626775.1 uncultured Smithella sp.
TCCCGATGCGGCCGCCGAAAGGTGTTTTGCCCCCTGGCCGGACCGGGAACGGCAATTGCGGGAGCGCCGTCTTCCCCTGACCTCTCTGGAAACCCAAAGTCCCATCGCCGATTTTGATGTGATCGGTTTCTCGCTGCAATACGAACTGTCCTATACGAATATGCTCACGATGCTGGACCTTGGCGGAATACCGCTCCAGTCCGCCGACCGGCGCAACGAACATCCTCTGGTTATCGCGGGCGGCCCCTGCGCATTCAACCCCGCGCCGCTTGCCGCTTTCATCGACGCATTTGTCATCGGGGAAGGCGAAGAAGCGGTGGTGGAAATCGCCCACACGCTGACAGAGGGCAAAAAACAAAAATCCGGAAGGGCCGCAATGCTCGAGAAACTTGCGAACCTTGACGGCGTTTATGTTCCGGCCCTGCACAAAAACAAAATCATCAAAAAGCGGAAGGTGATGGACATCAACCGCTGGCTTCATCCTGTCGCGCCGGTGGTGCCGCTGATGCAAGCCGTCCACGACCGCATCGTCCTGGAAATTGCCCGGGGCTGCACGCGAGGCTGCCGGTTTTGCCAGGCGGGCATGATCTGGCGACCTTACCGGGAGAGAAACGCCCGGTTGATCACGGAGATGGCCGACCGGGCGCTCGCGGCAACCGGCCATGATGAAATATCTCTTTTGGCCCTCAGTTCCGGAGACTACAGCTGCATCGAGCCGCTCCTTCAAAACCTGATGCGGAAGCATTGCGCCCAACGCGTGGCCCTTGCCCTGCCATCGCTCAGGGTCGAAACGCTGAGCCAGACCCTGATTGAAGAAATCAGGCGCACCCGTAAAACCAGTTTCACCCTTGCGCCGGAGGCGGGAACGGATAAAATGCGCCGCATCATCAACAAAGGCAACTCCGCGGAGGATCTGCTGGCCTCCGTGGATCAGGTCTTTGCCGCGGGATGGAAATCCATCAAGCTGTACTTCATGATCGGCCTGCCGCACGAAGAAGAAAGCGATCTGGAAGGCATTGTGGAGCTGGCCTATCAGGCGCTGCGCGCGGCCCGTCGCCGGGGCCAGATCACCGTCAGCCTTTCGACGTTCGTCCCGAAGCCGCATACGCCCTTTCAGTGGGAATCCCAACTGTCGATCGACGAAACCTTCACCCGCCAGAACTTCATCCGGCAGCGCACCAACAACCGCCATCTCAACGTCAAGTGGCATGACGCGCGGATGAGCCTGCTCGAAGGCCTGTTTTCCCGGGGCGATGAAAAAATCGGAGCCCTGCTTTTGCGCGCCTGGCGGAAAGGCTGCCGTTTTGACGGCTGGAGCGAAGTCTTCCGTTTTGATCTGTGGCAGGAAGCCCTGCGGGAAGAGGGAATTCAAATCGAGCATTATCTTCGTGAACGTCCGGCGACGGAACCCCTGCCCTGGGACAACATCGACTGCGGCGTGAGCAGGGAATTTCTTTTGCGGGAACGCCGGAAAGCCGAAGCGCAAACCGGCACGCCGGACTGCCGCTACGAGGTCTGCCAGGATTGCGGCGTCTGCGACTTCCAGGACATTCAAAATATTTTTTCAGACCAAAACCTGCCGGAGCCGGCAGCGGAAATCCGGACGCCTGCCGAATCCGGCCTTGAAAAAGTCTATCGCCTGAGCTTTGCCAAAGCCGGCCGGGCCCGCTTTCTTTCCCATCTGGAGCTGGCCGCCGCCCTTACCCGCGCGCTCAGACGCAGCTCCCTTTCCCTGTGCTACTCGGCAGGCTTCCACCCGCATCCCAAAATATCCTTCGCCACGGCCACCTCGGTGGGCATGGAAAGCCGGCAGGAATACCTGGACGTCACCGCCCTGCCGTATTCAAACGATTTATCGATCCTGAAAAAGGAAATCAACGCCGCCCTGCCCGACGGCATGGCCATCACGGACCTTCAGGGGCTTTCCTTTGCCGCCCGGGACCTGGCTCGGTCTCTTCAGGGGTTTGTTTATGAACTGATTCTTCCCACGGATACGGATGAAGAAAGACTCAGCCGCCTCTCCCAAAGCATCGAAAATTTTCTGGCGGCCGAATCGTTTCCCATTTCCAGGCCATCCAAAGGGAAAACCGTCACCCGCGACATCCGCCCCTTTGTCGAAGCCCTGTCCATCAGCACCCCGGAGAAAACCGTGGACTTAACCGTGCGTCACGCGCAGACCGGCTCCGTCCGCCCCGTCGATATCCTGAGGCATGTTTTGGGCTTTTCCGAAGAAGAAACACTGCGGATTGGAGTCGTCAAGACGAAAACGATTCTTGTATGAAGACCGCCCGGCGGTCTGAAGATTCGAAAGGAGGCAACGGGATGAAAAATTTCATAAGAATCAGTGTTTGGCTGATGATGCTCATCGGCCTTGCGGGATGCCACGGCGCAGCCCCCGAGGCACGCGACAGCCGGTTCACCGTCATTGCCCAGGACATGCCCTACCCCACGGATCAATACATCCGGATCGGCTATACGCTGAAAATGTGGGAATATGAGAAAGAAGGCCTGGATTTGCAGCAGATCGACATCCTCGACGGCAACTCCAAGGCGGTGCTCTTCACCATCGGGAAAAAAGATATTCCCAAAATCTACAAGGACCCGCTGCCCGTCAATCCCTATTATCCGCCCGACAAACTGGATCATTACTATGTCAGCCTGCAGCTTCCCATTCCTTCGGGCCGCCCCATTCCAAAGAGCGTGACGCACCGGTTTTCTTTCCGGGATCAGCAAAAGAACCGGGACCTGTCACTGGAAGGCGGAACCTTCCTGCCGGATCAGGCGATGACGCCCATCGTCATTGCTT
>CAZVGQ010000232.1:0-2802 GCA_964626775.1 uncultured Smithella sp.
CGCGACACCTATGAGGCGACCCTGGATCTGGCCGAGCAGATTGCCGTCGAACAGGTTTATCCCGCGAACGCGGACGCCGACAAAACCGGCGCGAAATACGACCCGGCAACCAAAACCGTCAAAGTTCCCGAAGGTTTTCATACGGCCATGAAGAGCTACCGGGAGGCGGGATTTTCAGGGTTAAGCAACGGCCCCGAATTCGGCGGCACGGGCATGCCCGAGACGATTTACCGCGCCGTAATGGAGTATTTTTGTTCGGCCGGTGTAGCCTTTAGCTCGTATGATACGCTGAAAGTCGGCGCCTGCAATCTGATTATCCATCACGGCTCCGACGAACTCAAGAAAACCTACGTCGAAAAAATGGTTGCCGGCCTTTGGGGCGGGACGATGTGCCTGACGGAACCTTCCGCCGGCTCCGATGTCGGCGCGCTGAAAACCAGGGCGGTCAAACAGCCTGACGGCACTTACAAGATCACCGGCCAGAAGATTTTCATTACCGCCGGCGACAATAATCTCTACGAAAACATCATCCATCCCGTGCTGGCGAGAATCGACGGTGATCCTCCCGGAACCCCCGGCATTTCTATTTTCATCGTTCCCAAATTTCACGTCAATCCCGATGGCACGTTAGGCAAGCGCAATGACGTCGTGACCACCGGCATCGAGCACAAAATGGGCATCAAGGGTTCGGCCACCTGCTCGCTTTCTTTCGGCGACAACGACCAGTGCATCGGCTGGCTTTTGGGCCAGGAGCGTCAGGGCATGAAAATCATGTTCCAGATGATGAACGAAGCGCGCCTCGACGTTTCCCAGCAAGGTCTGGGAACGGCCAGCTCCGCGTATATGCATGCGGTGACGTACGCGAAAAACAGACTCCAGGGACAAGACCCGTCCAAAAAAGGCGATTTCACTTCCGTTCCGATCATCCGTCATCCCGACGTGAAGCGAATGCTTCTCTGGATGAAATCACAGGTGGAGGCCATGAGAATGCTGACGCTGCTGGCCGCCTACTCGGCGGATATGGCGCATGTGAAGAAAGGAACGGAAGAAGGCAGGGAGGCGCAGGGGCTGCTGGATTTCCTGATTCCGCTGTGCAAGGCCGGCAACACCGACCTGGCCTGGCTTGTCACCTCCGAGGCCATGCAGGTTTACGGCGGCTACGGCTACTGTTCGGAGTACCCGGTCGAACAACTGGCCCGCGACTGCAAGATTCTGGCGATTTACGAAGGCACCAACGGCATTCAGTCCATGGATTTGACCATGAGAAAGCTCCTCTTGAACCCGGAGATGTTCAATTTCAAGGTTTTCCAAAAGCGCATTGCGCAAACGGCCCAGAGAGCCAGAGGAATCGTTGATGAAAAATACATCGCCATCGTAAAAGCCGCGGTGGAAAGAATGGACGAAACGGTTCAGATGCTCGCCAAAATGCGGGATGACCGGAAGATCATCGACATTCTGGCGGTTGCCCAGCCGCTGCAGCAGGCCATGCGGATGGTCGCCCATGCCTGGATGCACCTGTGGTCCATGACCGTGGCCATTCCCAAGCTCAAAGCGCTCACGGGCGATCTCGCACTGGAAGCCGTCGTGAAAGACAATGCCGAAGCGGCCTTCTACTATGGGAAAATCCTTTCGGATCAGTTCTACATCGGGACGGAGTTAAAGCACCTTCATGGCTATCTGGACTACATCACGACGGGAGAGCCGGCCATCGTCAACGGCTGTTCGGAAGAGATCTTTACCGGGGCGCTGCCCCAGTAGACCGGCGGCGGTCCCAACGCAAGGCCGGTGTGGTTCCCGGTCCACGGAAAATGCCCCTGAACGCGGATGCGTGCAGGGGTATTTTTTAATGATCGGCCGAAGAGTTGATCCGTAAATATCCGTAAATATGGAGCTAATAAGAAACTGAAAAATAATCGGGAAATAATGCAATTTCTTCTTGACAGTTTTGTTCATAGGGAGTAGAAGACCACTTCTGTTCGTCAGAGATGTGCTTGAAGGGTAGTTGATCTTTTCAACATGTTTACCGATGGTATCAATCTTCGTTGTCGGATGATTCCTGTTTCCTGACAGAACAAAATTGAAATTTAAGCTTGACAGGAAAATCAAATTGATTTATGTGTCACAGCTCGTTTCAAGAAGGCTCTTTGGAAATTGAATAGTGGGAAAAGAAATTTGTGGGTCCTATTAATTTATTGATGTATCAAGCGAGTTCATAAGGAAGATTTATCTTCCTTTACAGGATTAAAACTGGAGAGTTTGATCCTGGCTCAGAACTAACGCTGGCGGCGTGCCTAACACATGCAAGTCGTACGAGAAAGTTGGCTTCGGCCGATGAGTAAAGTGGCGCACGGGTGAGTAATGCGTGGATAATCTGCCCTTTAGTTGGGAATAACGTACCGAAAGGTGCGCTAATACCTGATAATACTGCATAACTACTGTTGTGTAGTCAAAGAAGGCCTCTGTTTACAAGCTTTTGCTGAAGGATGAGTCCGCGTACCATTAGCTGGTTGGTGGGGTAATGGCCTACCAAGGCTACGATGGTTAGCTGGTCTGAGAGGATGATCAGCCACACTGGAACTGAGACACGGTCCAGACTCCTACGGGAGGCAGCAGTGAGGAATATTGCGCAATGGGGGCAACCCTGACGCAGCAACGCCGCGTGAGTGAGGAAGGTTTTCGGACCGTAAAGCTCTGTCGAGCGGGAAGAAATGTGTCATGGCTAATATCCATGATACTTGACGGTACCGCTAAAGGAAGCACCGGCTAACTCCGTGCCAGCAGCCGCGGTAATACGGGGGGTGC
>CAZVGQ010000233.1:0-2790 GCA_964626775.1 uncultured Smithella sp.
ATCAGTTCAAGCTGGGCATTGAAGTCCCGATTCGGGATTCCGGCGACACGGAAGGGACGCCGGGCGTCACACTGGAAGGCGACGCGGGAACCGTTGATCTGGAAAAGGGAGTAATCTGCGCGAAGCGCCACATCCACATTTCCCCGGAAGAAGCGCTGAATCTGGGCCTGCGCGACAGAGACGTGGTGAGGGTAATCGTCAAGGGCATTCGGGAGCTGATTTTCGGCGACGTCCTGGTCCGCGTCAATCCGAATTACCGGCTGGACATGCATCTGGACACGGACGAGGCCAACGCCGCCCAGATCACAACCGGCACCGTCGGCTATATCGAATCCATCCAGCACCGGAACTATATGTAGTCCCACGTCCTGAAAAACGGCGGCCGGAGCGGATCGAGCACCGCTACCGGGTCATTTTTCTTAAGGAGAAAAGCGAAAAACACAAAATCGCGGCAATGATGACCAGAAATAAAACGCCGTACTGATACAGTGGCTCCAGCCCTTCGTACCAGACCATGATCGCGTCCCAATGCTCCTGAAGCCAATATTTTATTTTCTCCATTGTTCCATCCTTTCGAAGGTTTTGTGAAGAGGCGGTTCAATCCTTTATTCTGTCTGTGCTTTTCTACCCAAATCCCCCTTGCCGTGCAATCAAAATTTTGCAAGTCCTTGACATGTATGCTTGGAAAATGCATATAAAGACATCAAAGAGAACAATACTGCCCTTAGAAAATAGCTTGATCGACGAAGCGGTAAATATTACCGGAATCAAAGAAAAGCATCCCTCGTTAGGCTGGTTTGGAAGCGCTGATTGAAAAAGGAGATTTGACATGAAGAGTCTGTCCCCCCGAACGGTTATCCGATGGAGATTAAAACTGATTTTTTTGGCACTGGCGGCCCTTATGATTTTCAACGCGCCCGCGGTTTTTGCCGGAGAAGAACTTTACCGCAGTCTTTCCGCCGCCGGAAAAAACACAGAATCAAGCCTTTTCATGGAGCTGTACCGCAACGGACAAAATCAGAACTGGCAAGCGGCCAAGGAGGTTCAGTTTGAAGGGAACCTCCGTTTTCTTGACAGGGATGCCGCCGCCGGAGACAAGATCCCCGGTATTTTTTTGGTGAGGAGCCTCGAAGGCGAACTCTATATCGTCTCGATCCCTGCCGATGATGAATTAAAAAGGACCGGCACTGAAGCATACTATTCTAATCTCAAAGAGATGCTCGGAAACAAACTTGTTTTTCGGGCGCTGCTGACCGAAGGCGTTTTAGACGGTCAATCTTATACATTCATCCGGTTCCTTGAACCGCCGGCCCAGCTTATGCTGGACAAGATTTTTAAGATTTCCATTATTTTTATGTTCTTTTTCGTTATGCTCGGAATGGGACTCAATCTTACCCTCAAGGATTTCAAGCTTGTCCTGCAGAAACCCAAGGGGATTGTGATCGGAATTATTTTTCAATGGTTCCTCATGCCGCTCTTGGCTCTCGGAATGGCCTGGGCCCTGGGGTTTTACCACAAATTTCCTTTTATCTATGCCGGAATGGTTTTGATCTGCGCCTGTCCGGGCGGCGTCACTTCAAATCTTATGACCTACTACGCGAAGGGGGATCTGGCCCTTTCGGTCTCCTTGACCTCTATTTCAACTTTTCTGGCGCTTTTCTTCACTCCCCTGATTCTTACCGTGTTGTGCGCGAATATCCCGGATATCAACATCCCGACGGGCCTGATTGCACAAACCATCATCGGTCTTGTCATCGTGCCTCTCATCATCGGGATGTCGATCCGGCAGAAATGGCTTACCTTTGCGGTAAAGGCCACGCCGTTCTTTTCAGCGCTTGGAGTTTTCGCGCTCCTGATGGTCATCGGCGTAGGCGTTTACACAAACGTCGAAAAATTCGCCGACACCCAGCGCTACAGCCTGACATTTTACATCATGGTGG
Source organism: uncultured Smithella sp. (assembly GCA_964626775.1). Classification (GTDB taxonomy): domain Bacteria; phylum Desulfobacterota; class Syntrophia; order Syntrophales; family Smithellaceae; genus UBA8904. The sequence continues at coordinate 1,941 of CAZVGQ010000233.1, forward strand.
TTTCTCTTTCCATTGTCGGCATGCTGTTGGCGGCGTTTTTCCCAAAGTTGTTCCGGATCGAAAATTATCAGACCAGAGCCATCTCCATAGAGGTTGGGCTGCGCAATTCAACGCTGGCGGTGACCATTGCCCTGTTGATCCAGGACCTCATGGGTGACTTTTACAGCTCCATGTTCGTAACCACGGCCATTTACGGCATTACGATGTATATCACAGGGTTCCTGATGATTCTTCTGTACAAGAAAATTCTGCCCCTGGACACGGATTCGAACGCGTCTTCACGAACAGGATCGTAAAATCGATCTAAAGAGAATAACCCACTGGCAGGGAAAGGCCGCGACCGTTCCCTACGACTGCCGAAACATACCAAGCCATCCGGTTAAGGTTTTTTACAAAAAAATACTCCCAGGGACACACCCAAGGATGTTGTGAATGCCTGATTTTGTAAGTGGTTAAAATAATTGGTAGTCCCACGGGGGTTTGAACCCCGGTTTCCGGCGTGAGAGGGCAACCATACCACCCCGTCAGTATTGATATTATTCAGTATTTACCTTCATTAGAGTCATTAAAAGCATCAAAAAACACCACATTTTGTGTCCGCGTTTGTGTCCGCTTTTACAAGCGGCTCTGTGCGGACGTAAACCTCTCGAAGTATTTCCATAAACACTCCATTTTTTCAATCAGCAATCCTTCTCGGATCAGTTCATGAGCGATTCTCCGACTAAAGCGTCTATAGGTGCCCCTGTTCTTTGACGGTTTGTGCCTCAAACCTCTACGATGCCCCCTAAAAACGGACTCCGCGAACCGGAGCATGAAGGGGGTACGATGAGAAGCAGGGCAAAATGGACCG
>CAZVGQ010000234.1:0-2786 GCA_964626775.1 uncultured Smithella sp.
TTGATCAATTCCACAATCTCCGGAAGGGTCAGCGACCGGTCGGCAAACTGGCACAGGCACACGCTGTTTTCGATGCCGCCGATCGCCGCCGCGAGCACCATGGTTTCGGCTTTCTTTTCGTGGGTCAGCGCCTCCAGATCAAATTCAAAGCCGATCTCCGGATAGTTGCAGGCGCCGGTTTCCATGAAATGCATCGCCGACTGCACGTGGCAGGCGCCCCGGGGGCTCACCGCATAGGCCACGGCATGCCCGTGTCCGCCGCGGGGATCATGCATCGGCGCTTCCAGGCCTTTGCTCTGCGCCGTGTAGGCAATGGAACCGGCGCCGATGGCGCGCGCCGCGGCCGCGCTCCCCATGGACAGAAGCCTCCCCAGCGCTCCGCTGCGTGCGGCCATCATCGGGAGAATTTTGTGCACCACCGTATCCATGTCTCCCCAATTCAGCACAATACCGCCCGTCTGTTCGTCCGTGAGGTGTCCCTTTTCATAGGCTTCCATGGCCCAGGCAATCGTGGCGCCCGCGCTGATGGTATCCATACCCAGATCATTGCAGATCCGGGCCGCCTTGCAGACGGCCGCCAGGTCCGACGCGCCCTGCAGACAGCCGAAAGCGACGACCGTTTCATACTCCGGCCCGGGCCCTTCTTCCACGGCAAACGGCCCATCCTCCACCTGAACGATTCTCTTGCACGCGACCGCGCAGTAGGCGCAGGTGGCGGTTTTTCTGAGATAGGTTTCTGACAGGGTACTCCCCGTGAGGGCGCTGGCCGTTGCCTCGTCATAGTTGGACGTCCAGTTGCGCATCGGCACATCTCCGTCGTACATGTGCCCTTCCAGATTCCCGGATGTTCCGTAGTCGTGAAGAACCTGGGAAATCAGATAATCTTTGATGCGCGGATTGAACTCCCGGGTGAGCGACTTGATTCGATCCGGGTCAGCCAGGGAAAGCGTCCCGCCGCCGGACTGCACGACGAGCGCCTTCAGGTTCTTGGAGCCCATGACGGCGCCCATGCCGCAGCGGCCAAAGGCATGGTGGGCTTCGTTGAGAATGCAGGCAAAGGGAACCCCGTTTTCACCGGCCGGACCGATGATCAGGGACGTCGATTTCTTCCCGTAGGTTTTATGGAGCTCCCGCGTACATTCCAGAATGCCCATTCCCCAAAGGTTTCCGGCGTCCCGGACGGACACGGATTCGTTTTCGATCAAGAGCACGGAAGGCCTCGCGGCCCGGCCGGATAAAATCAGGCCGTCGAGCCCGGCGAGCCTGAGCGCAGGCGGGAAATAGCCTCCGCAGGAGGATTCCGCGATTCCGCCGGTCAGGGGAGAACGAGCAGTCGCATTCATTCGGCTGACGCCGGAGAGTTTGACGCCGGTCAGGGGGCCGTTCATCAGAATCAGGATCGCTTCTGGAGAAAGGGGATCAGCCGAAAAATCGGCCCGGTCCCAGAAGATTCTTGCGGCCAGGCCGCTTCCACCGATATAGCGGCGGTAGGTTTCTTCGGGCAGTTGAAGAATTTTAACGGTTCCGCTGGAAAGATCAATGTCGGCAATCCGGCCCGTGTTTCCCTTCATATCGTCACTCCTTGCCGTTTGTCGTAAATCCTGTCTTGCCATGCATCCATCAATCGTACGCCCCGCGGCCGCATCGCCGCCGGAAGGATTTTATTTTTTCGTAACGATCAGGTGATCCAGGCCCATTTCCTTCAGCGCCACGGGAAAGAGCTGAAATGCGGGCTTGATGACCGGCAGCAGCTTCAGCATGGCGGTAACCTTTCCGCCCTGCTTGATAATGCCCTTGGTGATCCCGGCAATCGGATTTTCCAAGCCGTGCCAGAACCGGTGGGAATGATCGGCCGGCTGCTTGGACCACACGTCTTCCTTGAGATCGCAGGGACCCAGATAAAAGGAGCCATAGTAGCCGGGCTTCGACGGCGGATTTTTCAGGTCAATCGTGATTTCCGCGTCCGGGTCCGTGTACATGAATTTGATAATGATGCCCGCCTTGCTCATTTTCGTGCCGATCTTCTCGTCTTTCAATACGCGGTCCAGAAAATATCCGTAAATCCTGTAGAGATCATCCGCGTCTTTGTAATACTGGCTCATTTTTGCCTCCTTTATCATTGGTTAAAAAAGTCGAAGAAAAGTCCGCGCTGCGATTCTCCCGGATCAACCATCAGAACGCAACAAACAGCGTCATCGCCGCGCGTCTTCCAGGCTCTTGCCGGGCAGCAGCGTACAGTCGAGAAAGTGATTTTCATAGATCGCTCCGATCAGCAACCGATCCTTCCAGGATACGGCCACACTGGAACCGGACAATTCTTTCCCGTCGTTCTGATAGACCCGCAAGACGTCGTAGTCGCCGTTTTTCAAAGGCAGCACGCACACCACCTCCGACGGGGAAAGCTTAGAGCCATCCTTTGAATGGGCAACAAACGACAGAAGTTTGGAATGGCATCCGGCCCAGATTGACCCATCGGGGTGAACATCCAGGTTATCCACGCCCGTGTTGAGCTCAATGCTCCCCTGTTCGGTTAGTTCGCCCGTTTGAATGTTTCGTGAATAGACATGAATCTTTCGTCCGACGGTGGCCCCCACGTAAACGGTTCCGCCGTCGGGGCTCAGCGCAATGCCGTTGGCGTAACCGATTCCTCCCGCGACCTTCTTGAATTGCGCGCCGTCGTAATAAAGAACATAGGAAACCGGGAGCTGAAGATAATTTTCCAGCATCTTTCCCCACTTTGAGGTCCAGCCGTGATCGATGGTCACATAGAACTGACGGGGACCCAC